>JAQUHK010000022.1 GCA_028683655.1 Alphaproteobacteria bacterium | reverse complement strand
ACCACGAAGAAGAGCAGCGAAATCCCAATACCCGCCAGTGAGGTCATGAGCGACTGTGTCTGTTGTCCCTCATAGGCTTTGATGCGGATACCCAGAAGCTTGTCCAGTTCCTCATATCCTTCAGAAAGGAAGGTGTAGGCCGAGTTTTGAGCTGCCATAAGCGTCTTGGCAAAGCTGTCCGCCGCTACGCTGTTGCCGTCGGCAATGGATTGCAGCATCGTCACAAGTTCGTTGTTCTTTGTGGTGTAATCGTCGATCCATGCTTTGCCTTTGGTTTGATAATCAGCATCAAGTCCATAGAAATTGGCATCTTCCTTCAGTGAGGTATCCATATCCGCTTGCAAGCGGCTGACATCCGCTTCGGCCAGCATACGGGCCATCACGGCGACTTCGGTTTGTTCTTTTGTTGTGATTTCGTGATCAGGAGCCAGCATCGGCAAGACCGTGGAGCCGATGGCCGAAAGCCTGTCCACCGTTTGCGGTAGGGCTAGCAACGTCATGTCCATAAGGTAATAGCTGTCCAGATCAGGGTCGAGGATCAGGTTCGAGGTGTCGCCGGAATGCGCGATCATGCCGCGAATGTTGCCGATGAAGGAGGCAATCTCTTCATCGTGGTTTGTCGTCATGTCTGTGGTGATGGTTGTGGCAAGGTCTTTCCATTTGGCCTGAACGGTTTCATATTTCAAGGCTGTGCGTCCGCGTGAGCCAAGGCCTTCATCGGTGAATTGAAGATCGGCTCCGATGCGTTTCTGTTGCTCACCAAGCTTGATCATGGCGGCGTTCATTTTTTCGAGTGTCGCCGTCACAAGGGCTTTGTCCGTCTGGCCTTGAGCGGCTTGGACCAACTCTGCGCGGATCAGGCCTGCGCTGTGAAGAAGGTCGGCAAGGGGACGTTGGTATTCATCACCATAAATTTCCATCTGGGCAAAAGTAATGTTCGCGCCAATCGCCGTTCGTGCGCTGTACATGGCAAGGCCCAAAGTCGAGAGGAAAAGAACCACGCTGACAAGCATGCGCACGCGGATCGAAAGGTTATTCAAAAACCTGTTCATGACATTCCCCTTGTTTGAATTAGGACAAGAGGAGTTATAATTACTAAAGTATTGATGCCTGATTAATACACGAATGTATGTAAGTCGCTTACTCGTTTCTTTCTTCAAGCTCGATCCAGCGGACCATAGCTTCGTCTAGCTCCTGCTGGCGGTGGGCTAGGTTTTGCGTTGTCTGGTAAAAGAGTTTTTCATTTGTATCAAACAGCTGTGGGTCGGCCAGAAGAGCTTCCAGTTTCTTGATCTCGTCTTCAAGGGCCGTGACCTTGGCGGGCATATTGTCCAGCTCGTACTGCAACTTAAAGGAAAGCTGGCCCGTACGTTCGCGTTTGGGCGCGGCTGGCAGGGCAGGGGCTTTGCCAGCGGGTTTGTGCTGCGGGGCGGTGGGCGGTGAGCCTTCATCTTCTGGGGGCTGGCGCGTGCGCAGATAGTCTTCATAGCCGCCGATGCAGGCTGTAACGTTTCCCTCACCCTCGAAGGCGAGGATCTTGCTTACCGTCTGGTCCAGAAAGTCGCGGTCATGGCTGACGACGATCAGCGTGCCGGTATAGCCAGCCAGAATGTCTTCCAGCATGTCCAGCGTATCCATGTCGAGGTCATTGGTCGGCTCGTCAAGGATCAGCAGGTTGCCTGGATTGGCCAGCACCTTGGCCAGCATCAGCCGGTTTTTCTGTCCGCCGGAAAGGGTAGAGACGGGTTGCCGGGCCATCTTGGGATCGAAAAGAAAATCCTTCAGATAGCCACAGGCATGGCGCGTCTTGCCCATCACCTCGATATAATCGCCGCCCGTGGGGATCAGGTTTTGCTGAAGCGACAGTTTGGGGTTCAGGTCTTTGCGGTTCTGGTCGAAATAGGCGATCTCGATATTCTTGGCGCGTTTGATTGTCCCCGTATCGGGGGAAAGATCGCCCAGCAGCATTTTCAGGAACGTCGTTTTGCCTGAGCCGTTTTGCCCGATAATCCCAATCCTGTCGCCACGCTGGATGCGCAACGAGAATTTGTCGAGGATGGTCTTGGGCTTGTTCTTCTTGGCCTCGCTCGCTCCCTCAAAGCTTTTACAGACGTTGTAGAAGGCGCAGATCAGGCGCGAGGAAGCCTCTTCCTGCTCCTGCGGCGTGAAGGCGATCTTGGCGAGCATGCGGGAGAGAGCACCTGAATCGCGGCGCAGTTTATCGCGCTCGGCCTTCATCTCGTCAAGACGGCGGACATTGCGCTTGCGCCGTCCTTGCACGCCGCGCGAGGCCCATTCGACCTCCATTTCCAGATTCTTGCGGCGGGTGGAAAGTTCGCGCTCTTCCTGTTCCAGCAGCATGGTCGCCCATTCGTCGAAGAAGGCAAACCCCTTGGGGCAAACGCGCAGTTTGCCGCGATCCAGCCAAAACACCTTGTCTGAGATGTTGCGCAGAAAGGCCTTGTCATGGCTGACGCACACCACCGCGCCGCGATAGGCTTTGATATAAGTCTCAAGCCATTCGATGACTTCAAGGTCAAGATGGTTGGTCGGCTCGTCGAGCAGGAGGATATCCGGCTCTTCGATCAACGCACGGGCTAGCGCGGTGCGGCGGACCTGACCACCCGACAGAGTCTCCATGCGGGCGTGGACATCAAGCTGTAGCGGCTCGACGATCTTCTCGATCTTGTATTTGTTTTCTTCGCTTTTCGTTTCCTCGTTCAGTTCTTCGAACAGGAAGGTGTAAACCGTCTGGCCTTTGAGGATCGGGATTTCCTGTTGCAGATAGCCGATGCTCGTGCCTTGCAAGAGCCAGCGCGTCCCGCCATCCAACTCGCGCCGTCCGGTGATGATGTTCATCAGCGTAGATTTACCGACGCCGTTCTTGCCGATCAGACAGATTTTATCGCCTTCAAGAATGTTGAAGGACAAATTATGGAAAAGCACCTTGTCGCCAAAAGCGACCTCGGCATCCTGTACTGAAAGAAGAAGCGTTGCGGGCACGAGATTTCGCTATACTGTTTGTACATTAAATGTTGCGTCATTCCGGCGAAGGCCGGAATCCAGTCCTGAACTCTCAGCTTGTCCCAAACGGTGAGATTTTAAGCGTCTTATGCCGCGTGGACACGCGGCCCCTAGATTCCGGCTTTCGCCGGAATGACAAGTTTTATAAAAGGGTAGCCCCATCAATTATCCTATGCCTTTTTCTTGGGAGCCGCTTTTTTCGGCGCGGCTTTCTTGGGCGCAGCGGGCTTTTTCACGGCAGTTTTTTTCGTGGTGGGTTTCTTGGTGGCCGGAGCTTTCTTCCCGCTCGTTCCCTTCGCCAGTTTCGTCTCGATAATCTCGACCGCCTGATCGAGCGTCAGGTTATCGGGATCATAGGCCTTGGTCACGGTGGCCATCACCTTGCCCCACTTGACATAGGGCCCGAAGCGACCGGCATTGAGCGTGATAGGTTTGCTGTCCTGCGGGTGATCGCCCAGAGCCTTGGCGGGCGTAGAGGCGCGCGGCGTGCGGCCTCCTTTATCGGGCTCTGCAAACAGGCTGACGGCGCGGTTGATGCCGATGGACAAAAGATCGTCGCTGTCGGTCAGACTCTTATATCGCGACCCCATCTTGATATAGGGGCCATAGCGGCCAATATCCGCCGTAATCATCTCGCCCGATTCGGGGTGAGGGCCGATGTCGCGGGGCAGAGCCAAAAGCTTCAATGCTGTTTCCATATCAACCAGATTGGGGTCCATCCCCTTGGGCAGCGAAACGCGCCTCGGCTTTGGCGCGGCAGTTTTCTTTTTCGCCGTACGTTTGGGTTTGCCGGTTTTGGGATTGATCTCTGGTGTGGTTTCCGGTTCTTCGGGCACGGCAATCGGATCAAGCTGCACATAGGGGCCATAGGGCCCGACGCGTACCGTGATGGGCATTTGCGTTTTGGGGTCGTTACCGAGGGCGCGAGGCTGCATCCCTGCGCCAGAGGCTTCGTCTTTCGCACCGCCCGCAACGGCCAAAGGACGTGTGTTCTTGCAGGTTGGATAGTTCGAGCAGCCGATAAAAGCCCCGAACTTGCCGAGCTTCAAACCCATGCGCCCGTCGGTGCACTGCGTGCAGTGGCGTGGATCGTGACCGTCTTCCTGTGGCGGGAAGAAGTGCGGACCCAAAGCCTCGTCCAGCGCGTCGATAACGTCGGAGATTTTAAGGTCCTGCGTCCCCGCAATTGCGCCGGAAAAGTCCGTCCAGAACCGTTGCATGATGGCCTTCCAATTCAGGCGGCCATCGGAAACTTCGTCCAGCTTTTCTTCAAGATCGGCGGTGAAATCATATTGCACATAGGTGCTGAAATACTTTTCCAAGAATGCCGTGACGATCCGGCCCCTGTCTTCGGGGACAAAGCGTTTCTTATCCAGCTTCACATAGTCGCGGTCCTGCAAAACCTGCATGATGCTGGCATAGGTCGAAGGCCGCCCGATGCCTAGCTCTTCCAGCTTTTTAACAAGACTCGCTTCGCTGTAGCGCGGCGGCGGCTGCGTGAAATGCTGTTCGGGTTTGATCTCTTGGGGGGTAAGCGGTTCCTTGTCCGTTACGGCGGGCAGACGGCGGTTTTCATCGCTGCCTTCCGCATCCTCGTCCCGTTGCTCGTGATAGAGTTTCAGCCAGCCGTCGAAGACCACGGTTGAGCCTGTCGCGCGGAACGTGGCCTTGCCCTGACCGTCAATGTCGATGGCGACCTGATCCAAAACCGCGCTGGCCATCTGGCAAGCCATCGTGCGTTGCCAAATCAGCGTATAGAGTTTCAGCTCGTCCGCATTCAAGTATTTGGCAACCTGCTGGGGCCTGCGGCTCATGTCGGTGGGGCGGATGGCTTCATGCGCTTCTTGCGCGTTCTTCGCCGTGGACTTGTACATGCGCGGGCTTGAGGGCAGATAGTTCGCGCCGAAATCGCTTTCAATGACATTGCGTGCCGCCATAACGGCCTCGGTTGAAATCGACACGCCATCGGTACGCATATAGGTAATCAGACCGACTGTTTCGCCGCCAATATCGGTGCCTTCGTAAAGGCTTTGCGCGATCCGCATGGTGCGCGTTGCGCCAAGGCCAAGGCGGCGCGAGGCTTCTTGTTGCAGCGTCGATGTCGTGAAGGGCGGATAGGGATTGCGGCGCGACTGTTTCTTTTCAATGTTGGCGACGCGATAGCTCAATTGCTTGAGCATGAGTAGCGTCGCGGTCGCATGCGCTTCGGTCGTGATGGCGAACTTGTCCAGCTTTTTGCCGTCAAGATGCGTCAGGTGCGCGGGCAAAACGCCGCTTGCGGCTTGGAAAAGCCCTTCAAGAGTCCAGAACTCTTGGGCCCTGAAAATCTCGATTTCGGACTCGCGCTCGCAGATCAGGCGCAAAGCAACCGACTGCACACGCCCCGCCGATTTCGATCCGGGAAGTTTGCGCCACAAAACGGGTGAGAGCGAAAAGCCGACTAGATAATCCAACGCTCGCCGCGCCATATAGGCATTGACAAGATGGCTGTCGATCTCGCGCGGATTGGCGATGGCATCCAAAACGGTCTTCTTCGTGATCTCGTTAAAGGTGACGCGGTGGACGGGCGTTTTCTTGACGAGGTTCTTTTCTTTCAGAACCTCTAAGACATGCCATGCAATCGCTTCCCCTTCGCGGTCAGGGTCAGAGGCGAGATAGACGGCATCGGCACCTTTGACGGCTTTGGCAATTTCCGAAACGGGACGCTGGGCGCGGTCGCCAAGCTCCCAATCCATGGCAAAGCCTTCTTCAGGGCGGACAGAGCCGTCCTTGGGGGGCAGGTCACGGATATGGCCGAACGAGGCTAAAACCGTATAGTCGGAACCAAGATATTTATTGATGGTCTTCGCCTTGGCTGGCGACTCCACAATTACGACTTTCTGCGTCACGGCGTACCCTTTTCGGCTCAAAACCCTGTCAAAGCGACCTTGTGCCCAGGCTGGCGGTCAAGCCTGCCCGCAAGCTCCAGTTCCAGAAGAACGGCATGCACAAGCGGCAAAGACAATTGACATTCCCTGACCAGTTCGTCAACAGATATAGGCGAAGTGCTTAAATTTTCTAGTATTTCTGCCCTTGCTTGCTCGACATCTTCTTCGGACGGACAGTAAATCGGGGCCTCGAATGGGTCGGCGGCGGGCTCGGACAGCAGATTGCGGGGGCGGCGGATTTGCTCCAAAACGTCGGCGGCTTTCTCGGTTATCACGGCTCCTTGGCGGATCAGGCCGTTGGTGCCGTTGGCGCGGGGGTCCAGTGGTGAGCCCGGAACGGCAAAGACCTCGCGCCCCTGATCAAGGGCCATGCGGGCGGTTATCAGCGAACCGGAGCGCGGGGCGGCCTCCACCACCACGATCCCTAGGCTAAGGCCAGAGATCAGGCGGTTGCGCTTGGGAAACAGGTTGGCCTTGGGCTCGGTGCCCCAGCCCTGTTCGGCAAGGATACAGCCGCTTTCGCGTATTTGATTATAAAGCGGGCGGTTTTCCTCGGGATAGACATTATCCGCCCCGCCAGCCAGAACGGCAACGGTGCCGGTCGGCAAGGCCTTATGGTGCGCTGAGGTATCAATTCCCCGCGCGAGGCCTGAGGCAATCACATACCCCGCCGTGCCCAGATCGCTGGCCAGCTTCTCCGCCATCTTGCGCCCGTTCAGCGAGGCGTTACGCGCTCCCACGATCCCGATCTGGTCCTTGTGTAGCAAGCTTGTGTCGCCCAGCGCGGTCAGGACCGGCGGCGGGTCTTCGATTTCGGCCAGAAGGGCAGGGTAGTACACTTCGCAGAGAAACAGGAACGATCCGCCGCCTTTTTGAACAGCCCGAATTTCGGCTTCAATCTCCTTTTCCGGCGGCGCAGCCAGCGGCGTCTTGCGTCCGCCGCGTCGTGCCAAGTCTGGCAGGACGTTAAGAGCCTCCTTGGCCGAGCCGAAGCGGCCCAAAAGTTGGCGAAAGGTGATAGGGCCGATTTGCGGCGTGCGGGCAAGGCGCAGCCAGTCGAGTTTTTCTTGCTCGCTAAGCGTCTTGCGTTTCATGCTTTTCTTTCTTGGAGGGTGTTTTGCCTTTGCCGATCCGCGGCTCGGTTCCGGTGAGTAGCCGGTCGATATTGCTTCGGTGCGAGAAGAAAATCAGCAACACGACAAGAATCGTCAACGACAACAGGTTTATGTCGGGATAGAAAATCCACACGAAGACCGGTGCCGATGCAACAGCGGCCAACGCGCTGGCCGAGGAAATGCGCACGAGAAACGCCGAGGCCAGCCAGACCAGCGCGGCCATCAAAGCCACCGGCGGAGCCAGCGCGATAAAAATCCCCAGAGCCGTCGCAACCCCTTTCCCCCCCTTGAACTTGAGCCATATAGGAAACATATGGCCCAGAAGGACAAACAAAGCTGCGTAAAGCTGGATATGTGGCGCATACAGAGTGGCCAGCAAAACAGCCAGCGTTCCTTTCATCATATCCAAAAAGAGCGTCAGAAAAGCCAACTCCTTTCGCCCCGTGCGCAGCACATTGGTCGCGCCGATATTGCCCGACCCGATCTGCCGAATGTCCCCCGCTCCGCCGATACGCGTGATTAAAATTCCGAAAGGAATGCTGCCCAGCATATAGGCAACCAGAATCATAAAAGCATCAAACATTGTCTCCCTCTCTGAGTCATTCCCGCGAAAGCGGCAATCCATAACTCGAAGCCATCCCTGGTGACGAAGGTGGATCCCCGCTTTCGCGGGGATGACTCTGTTGGGTGCAGAGCCACATCCTGCATCACCTTGATTCTTTTCCCTTACTTCGACAAAAGGAGGTCAAGGCAGGCCATGCGGACGGCGACGCCCATCTCCATCTGTTCGAAAATGACGCTGTATTGCGGATCGTCGGCCAGTGCGTCCGTGATCTCGACTCCGCGATTCATGGGGGCAGGGTGCATGACGATCACGTCCGGCTTGGCGACTTTCAGCCGCTCGTGGGTCAGGCCGTATTGCGCGTGATAGGCTTCGCCCGTCATGGCGAATTCACCCGCGGTGAGCCGCTCGTTTTGGATGCGCAGCATCATGGCGACATCCACGCCATCTAAAGCTTCCTGTATCGAGCTGCACTTGATCGCGCCCAGTTTCTCCGTCTCGCTATGCTGGAACTGCGGAGGTGCGAAAAAACGCACCTCCGCCCCCATCTTGCCGAGCAGAATCGCATTGGATCGCGCCACGCGGCTGTGTTTGATGTCACCGCAAATCGCGACCTTCATACCCTTCAACCCGCCTTTGTGCCGTCGCATGGTCAGTGCGTCCAACAAGGCTTGCGTTGGATGTTCGCCCGCGCCGTCTCCGGCATTCAAGACCGCCCCATCCACATACTTGGCCGCCAGCTTGACTGCCCCGTCTTCATGGTGACGGATGACCGTGGCATCGACCTGCATTGCATTTATGACGCGCATAGTGTCAGAAAAAGTCTCGCCCTTGTTCATGGAGCTGGCGGAGGAGGTAAAGTTCACCACATCCGCGCCCAGCCGCTTGGCCGCGATTTCAAAGGACGTGCGCGTGCGTGTCGAGTTTTCAAAGAACATATTGACGACAATCTTGCCCGCTAGCTTGTCGCACTTTTTGTTGGGCGAGCGATTGCGCACGGCATAGGTTTCGGCAAGGACCAAAATCGATTCAATATCCGTAACCGAAAGTTCTTCAATGCCGTAAAGATTTTTGTGCGGAAAGGGCGTGGTCATAGTCCATCTTCTCGTTGTTGGGGTGGGGACAAAGTTCTCACCAGTGAGTCATTCCCGCGAAAGAGGGAATCACCCTGTTGACGCCATCCTTTGTGATGGACATGGATCCCCGCTTTCGTGGAGATGACGCAGGTTTTTAAAGAGTGTGTCCATTTCGTCAAGTGCTTGGGCATATACAACCTTAATCTTTGTCACTATAAAACTACTCGCCCCTTGCTGACAAATGTATTGTTGCGCAGTCCTGAAAGCCTTGGTAAGCCATGGGGCATGACTTACCCATCCCAAGACGACATTCTCAGCCTTCTGGCTGCTATCAAGCTTCCCGATACGCCTTCTAATCTGGTTGAGTTAGGCCTCCTCGCCGATCTGTCTGCCGAGATGGAAGAGGAGGGCCTTCATATCCGCATCGTGCTGGAGATCGATCCCGCTCAAGCGGAAAGCATGGTCCCTGTGCGCGATGAAATCCAAAAACAGGTTGAAGCCGTAGAAGGCGTCGCCCGCGCCGCCGTGATCCTGTCCGCCCATAAAAAGGCTCCGTCGGTTGGCAAGGGCGCGAAAGCCAAGCCTCCCGCCGATCCCGCCGCCGAGCGTCACCTGCCTGATGGTGTTCGCGCCGTGATCGCTGTCGCCTCGGCCAAGGGCGGCGTTGGCAAATCCACGACTGCCGTGAATCTAGCCCTCGCGCTGGCCAAGACAGGTTTGTCGGTCGGGCTTTTGGATGCCGATGTGTATGGCCCCTCTTTGCCGCGATTGCTGGGCCTGCCTCAAGGTGAGGTGGTGCAGGACGAGGCGACGGGTAAGCTTCTCCCCATGGAAGCCTATGGGCTTGCCTGTATGTCCATCGGCTTGCTCGTCCCCGAAAACGCGCCGATGATCTGGCGCGGCCCGATGGTGCATGGCGCGCTCAAACAAATGCTGCATGATGTCGCGTGGGGCGCGCGTGATGTGCTGATCCTCGATATGCCGCCCGGTACGGGGGACGCTTCGCTTTCGGTGGCCCAGCATGTGCCGCTAGCGGGAGCCGTCATCGTTTCCACGCCGCAGGACATTGCTTTGTTGGACGTGCGCAAAGGGATTGCGATGTTCCAGAAGCTTGAGGTCCCCGTCCTTGGCCTTATCGAAAATATGAGCTATTTCGAATGTCCGCATTGCCACGGGCGCACCGACATTTTTGGCCATGGCGGCGCACGCGCCGACGCAGAGAAACTAGGACTCCCGTTTTTGGGAGAAATCCCGCTCGATCTGAAAATCAGGGAAACCTCCGATTCAAGCCTGCCCATCGTCGCCACTGCCGAGGACAGCCCCCAAGCCGCCCCCTATATCGAGATCGCAAAAAAACTGGCGGAGATGTTGTGATTTCGTGGTTAATGGGTGCAATTTGACGTTGTTTTTATTGCTTTCAGGCGAATCGCCATCCTAATATCGTGGCATGTTAAGCTAAACCGCGAATGAAGCGACGGATGGGCCGCAAACACCGCTCGTCATCGCGAGCCAAGCTTGCTTGGCGTGGCGATCCAGTCTTTAGCTGGACGCAAAAAAATGGATTGCTTCGTCGCGGAGCTCCTCGCAATGACGTTGTGGGGGGGGCATAGACGGGTTGGTATTAACAGATAAATAATCAAGGAGCGTATTATGACTGATGAGAACGGTTTTCTTCGTCCCGAAGCTTTTCAAGAGCGAGTCGCCGAAATCAAGGCTAAAAAAACAGCCGATGGCTGTGGCCCCGCTTTGGCCAAGGCGTTTGATGCTTTGCCGGATGTGCAAAAACCATCCTTCCTCTTTGCTTCAAAAGACATTGACCCGTTGCGCAAGGCTTTCGGCGCGGGTCATGCGATCACAAGCACACTTCTGACAGTGGGGACGGCGGTGCCTGCTTTAGTCGAGGGAATGATAAGATTTGATGCTGCCTTAAACCCACTTTCACTTATTGCAGGGTGTGTGGGGCTTGCGAGTGGCATTGGGTCCTACGTGCGGGCCGATGAATGTTGGCGTGGTAAGAACCACAATGAGATTCCATATCGCATGATGGATGTCGAATATGCGATGTGGCGGATGGCACAGGTTGAGAAGGGCGAGATTGCGCCGATCAGGGCCCTTGGTGCAGGACTTCTCAACGGTTTCAAGCATAACGCCGTGTCGATGACGTGCAGGTGCTGGGCCATAGGTCTAGGTGTTGTTGTTTGGGGGGGGCCAAGGGTGTCGCCGTTCTTTCGCGTGGCTTGTTTGGTTCGTCAGAGATTTCATCTATCACCCGCAAAAGCCAGAGCATGAGCGATCAACTCGGGCATGCTTTAGAGTTGATCCCCGGAAAGAGTTATTGTCTTGCAAAAGACATAGATATGCCACTGGTCACCGAGCGACTCATGGTCATCCGCGATGCGGCCTATATTCGCCGGAATCATCGGGTTGCGTGTCTGGGCCCCGACGCATAAATTGAGGCAGGCTAATTCCCCCTTTGCCACTTCGCCTTAATCGGGCAGAGTGGGGGGATGACAGAGACTCTCCCTACGACGCTCGTTTGGTTGCGCCGCGATTTGCGGCTTGCGGATAATCCTGCGCTGGCCTTTGCCGCGCAGCGCGGTCGCGTGGTTCCCGTTTATATCCTTGAAGAAAGCGAAGGCGACCCGTGGCCGATGGGCGGCGCGATGCGTTGGTGGTTGCATCACACGCTCACCGATCTTGCCGAGAGGTTTGAAAAGCTGGGGGTGCCTTTGGTGCTGCGGCACGGTGATCCATTGACAATCCTGCCTGAACTTGTTCAGGAAACGGGAGCGGACTGCGTTGTGTTCTCGCGGCGCACTGATGCGCTGGGGCGCACGGTCGATGCGGCGGTCGAGAAAGCGTTGGTGGCGGCGGGCATCGAGGTCAAAAGCTTTAACGCCTCGCTTTTGTTTGAGTCGTGGGATATCACGACAAAAGCGGGTGGGCCGTTCAAGGTCTATACGCCGTTTTCAAAAGCCTGTTTTGCTGCGACCATCGACGCGCCCGTTCCTGTGCCCAAGAAGATGCGGGGCTATCACCCTCCCCTTGCGGGAGGGTCGAAATTGCGCCAGCAATTTCGGGGAGGGGTCAAGGCCCCAAGCTTGGGATTTTACCCCTCCCCGAAAAACCCATCCCCTGCGGGGCTCGATTTTTCGACCCTCCCGCAAGGGGAGGGTGATTTATCCTCGCTTTCCCTTCTGCCCACCCATCCCGATTGGGGTGGGATGCTTCATGTGCACTGGAAGGCGGGAGAAGGGGCTGCGCTGAAACGTCTGGGACAATTCATTGGCGGCGGTCTTGCGGCTTATAAAACCATGAGGGACAGGCCCGATCAAGATGGCACCTCCTGTCTGTCGCCCTATCTTGCCGTGGGGGCGATCGGCCCGCGCCAGATATGGCACGCTGTGCAAAACGCGATGGCCTCGCGGCAGGGAATCGCGGCGGGCGCAGAGGTGTTTTTGAAAGAGCTTTTATGGCGGGAGTTTTCCCATCACCTTCTCTATCACTTCCCGCACCTGCCAGAAAAGCCGCTTCAGGCCGCTTTTGCGCAGATGAAATGGCGCCGCAGCAAGGCCGACCTCGCCGCATGGCAAAAGGGAATGACAGGCTATCCCATCGTCGATGCGGGGATGCGCCAACTGTGGCAAACGGGATGGATGCATAATCGCGTGCGGATGATCGTGGCCTCGTTCCTCATCAAGGATTTGCTGATCCCGTGGCAACAAGGCGAGGCGTGGTTTTGGGATACGCTGATCGATTCGGATATGGCCAGCAACGCGGCCTCGTGGCAGTGGGTGGCCGGATGCGGCGCGGATGCCGCGCCTTTCTTCCGTGTGTTTAATCCTGTTTTACAGGGGAAGAAGTTCGATCCTGACGGGGCCTATGTCCGCCGCTTTGTCCCAGAGCTTTCGGGCCTTCAAGGCCCCGCACTTCACGCCCCTTGGCTTTTATCCCATGAGGCGTTAGCTCAGGCAGGTGTGACGCTAGGCAAGACCTATCCCACCCCCATCGTGGACCATGCCGCAGCACAGCAACGCGCGTTGGCGGCGTTTAAGGGGAAGATGTGAGGGGGGGCAAAACCTGAGTCATTCCCGCTTTCTCGGGAATGACTCATCATTTGTTGGGCTCATTACACGATATTAACCAATTCTCCTGCTTGAAACCACCCAAACGGCCTTGACAAGCTGCTGCTTTTCTCCGACATTGCGCCGTTACTGCGCCCTGCTGAAAGGATCGCAGGGTTTTGGTGCGGCTCCTTTTATGGATCGGGTCGCGATAACAGGTATGAAGACAGGATCGCAAAATGGCTAAGACAAAGAATGACATCAAGCTCGTCAGCACGGCTGGCACGGGCGTTTTTTATGTCACCAAGAAGAATCCCAAGAACAACACCAAGAAGCTTGAGTTGAAAAAGTACGACCCCCGCGTGCGCAAGCATGTTGTCTTCAAAGAAGGTAAGATCAAAGAAGGTAAGAAGTCGTAATTTTTTCGTCAAAGGACTCCCGATGACCCATGGTTCTGCTGCACCTGTGCAAACGCAGGATGATTTTGTTCAGTCTATTGAAACCGATGGCATAGGGATTCCCGACTATCTGGAAAAGTACTATTGGTGGGCCTATGTCCGCCCTTGGGCCGTGTGGACGTTCGAGCGCGACTGGATGATCAACCTGATCCTGTGGGGCTGGTATAATCCGCTGCGCCGCATGGTACAGGAAGCGATGGGCGAGAAAATCCCCGGACGCACGCTGAAAATTTCATGCTGCTATGGCAAGTTGGAGCCTGAGCTGGCCGACCGCGTTCATGCGGGTGGCGGGACGCTGGATATCATCGACGTTGCGCCAGAGCAGCTTAAGAACTCCCGCCGCAAGACGCGCCCCGCGTTTCTGGACAAGGTCGTTCGCCAGTTTCATCGCAATTCGACCGATCTGGGCTTTGCGGATAACAGCTATGATCGCGCCCTGATCTTCTTCCTTCCGCATGAACAGCCGCGCGATATCCGCAAGCAAACCTTTGCCGAGGCCTTCCGTGTCGTCAAGGGCGGCGGCGAGGTCTATGTCGTCGAGTTTGCCAAATCCAAATGGTGGCACCCGCTGCGGTATATCTGGTATCCTGTTTTGTTTGTGCTGGAGCCCTTTGCCCGTGATATGTGGCACCACGACTTTGCCAGCTGGCTCCCCTCCGGCGGCATCGGCTGCACGTTAGAACGCAAACTCTGCTTCGGCGATTTCTACCAACTCATCAAGATCACAACGCCCAAGAAGTGAGTCCAGATATAGTTTTTTGTCTTCCTTTCCGTTGTGTTCCAACTTAGGTTTTTTACTAAGACGGAACACACTCGGAGTTTGCTGTGCAATGTAATTTGTGTTTATCAGATTTTGCTCGACTCGAGCAGAGTCATATCCTGCCTAAAGGTGGTTACAAACGCCTTTGGGATGATGCGGAGCCAAACCCAAATCCTTACATGATTTTAGGCGGCAAAGCCGTTCAGACATCGCGTCAGTTCACCGCACCGCTTTTCTGCTCTTCATGTGAGCAAAAAATTTCTGCAAACGGCGAAAACTGGTTTTTTCGGAATTGTGTGCAAAAGAATGGTTCTTTTCCGATGGTTGATGGGGCGCTTGGATCGTCCCCGTTTGTATGTCGTGATGGATTAAGCTGCTATGCTACATGCATAATGCCGAAACTTGATTCCAGAAAACTCGCATATTTGGGCTTAAGCGTATTTTTTAGGTGTTCGCTTTTTACCTTTCCGAACAAGCGGCACCCAGTATGTCAATTGGGAAATCATTCTGAACCTATACGCAAATATCTACATGATGGCGAGACGTGGCCGGATAAAATCAGGTTATTGGTTTTTCTTATAAAATCACCTGATATCCGTTTTGTAACTTACTTTCCTAAAAGTCAAAAGATGAAGGGCTGTGAGGTTCATGACTTTCTTATGTCGGGGGTCTATTACAGACTTATGGTTGGAGAGCGGATTCCTGATAAATATAAACAGATGTGTGTAATGCAGGGCTGTCATCCTGTGTTTTTGAGTAATCAGGTTGAAGTTCAATTAAAGAGGCTGGCAGTAAAGGCTTGTGTTGAGAGTTCGCGGTTTACTCCCTCTGTAACAGTGGGGCGTTTTTAGGAGGAGGTTTATGTGCCTCACTTGTGGATGGTATCTCCTTTTGAAATATTAGGCGTCTGACAATAACAGCCGCGTCATCCCCACGAAAGCGGGGGGGGGGGGGTATATCCACCTTCATTGTAGGTTTTTCCTTGACATATGGATTCCCGCTTTCGCGGGAATGACGCGTGTATATATGATCTCCGCAACCTATGCTGGAGACAGAGCGCACGTGTTTGGTTGCGCGTAAGTTGGTTCCGTTGCCATGCTTATACTGGGGCCTGCCGTTAACCCTAAAACAAGAACAAAACGTGAAATAGTCCTAGAATGCGTTTTAAAGCCCGTACAGAGGTTTTAGCTTTTGTCAGCTATCCCCCTACATGCTGCCTTGCTTGGGGTGCTCTGTGGTGCCTCTGTATGCGTTTACGGGGTACTTCTGAGTGTGATTCTTCCCCTTTTCTCCAAAACAGTCGAAAATGGGATAAATCTATAGTGCTTTGTGGTTAATGTGGGTTATTTCCCAAAGGCGGCGGCGATCAGGGTTTTGGTGTAGGGAGTGCGCGGGACGGTGAAGATGGCTTTGGCGTTGCCTTGCTCGATGATTTTTCCCTCTTTCATCACGATCACATGATTGGACAGGGCGCGCACGACGCGCAGGTCATGGCTGATGAAGATATAGGCAAGGCCATGCTTGGCTTGAAGCGAGCGCAGAAGCTCGACAATCTGCGCCTGCACCGACATATCAAGCGCAGAGGTTGGCTCATCAAGGATCACGAGTTTGGGATTGAGGATCATGGCGCGGGCTATGGCGATACGCTGCCTTTGACCGCCGGAAAACTCATGCGGGAAACGTCCCGCCATCGACGGATCAAGGCCGACTTCGGTCAGGGCCTCGGCGATCTTGGCTGCGCGTTCCTCTTTGTTGCCCGCAAGCTTGTGCAGGTCGAGGCCCTCGGCGATGATGTCGCCCACCGTCATACGGGGGCTGAGGCTGCCATAGGGGTCTTGGAAAACAATCTGCATCTCCTTGCGTAGGGGGCGCAGCTGTTTTTGCGAAATCCCGCCGATGGGCGTGCCGCAAAAAGCGATCGTCCCATTGCTGGCCTGAAGGCGGAGCAGCGCGAGGCCCAGCGTCGTTTTGCCAGAGCCGGACTCCCCGACGATGCCAAGCGTTTCGCCCTGCCGCACGGTAAGCGAGATGCCGTCCACCGCGCGGATGAAGTCTTTCGTGCGCCGCAGAAAGCCTTTCTTGATTGGGAAATGCACTTTCACATCGCTGGCCTCGATCACGGTCGAGGCACCAAGCGGCACGGGGCGGGCCTCGCCGCGTGGTTCGCTGGCAAGCAGTATTTGCGTATAGGGATGTTGAGGCGCGTTGAAAATCGCGCCGCAGGAGCCTTGCTCCACCAGCTCGCCATGCTGCATCACGCAAACCTTGTCCGCCATGCGGCGCACGATGTGCAGATCATGCGTGATGAGTAACAACGCCATGCCAAGTTTTTCTTGCAGCTCTTTAAGCAGCGTGAGGATTTGCGCCTGAATGGTCACGTCCAGCGCGGTGGTCGGCTCGTCCGCGATCAAAAGGTCTGGCTCATTCGCCAAGGCCATGGCGATCATCACGCGCTGTCTTTGTCCGCCCGAAAGCTCGTGCGGATAGGCGGAAAGGCGTTTGTTGGGATCGGGAATGCCAACGAGGGAAAGAAGCTCGATTGTGCGCGCGCGCGCCGCTGGCGGCTTCATCTTTTTATGCAGGAACAAAACCTCGCTGATTTGCTTTTCAATGGTGTGCAACGGATTGAGCGAGGTCATCGGCTCTTGAAAAATCATCGCGATCCGATTGCCGCGCAGCGTGGGGGCAGAGGCCTCAGTGATTTCTTTGCCTTCAAACAAAATCCGGCCCGTCGGGTGGTTGGCTTTGGGATAGGGCAACAAGCGCAGGACCGACAGCGCGGTCACCGATTTTCCAGAGCCGGACTCGCCGACCAGCGCAACCGTCTCGCCGCGCTCGATGGTCAAGGAAATTGCGCGCACGACCAGCGATTGCTGTGGTCCGTGGCCAAAGGCAACAGAGAGATTGTCGATGGCAAGAAGGCTCATGTCATAGAACTCCTCTGCCGACACAAACCCAACTCGTCACCCCGCACTTGATGCGGGGTCCAGTCGGACGTTGGGACAAGGGGCGACATTCGTCTTTATGCGCCCAAGAGTGGCTGGATCCCGCATCACGCATCCCACGCTTCGCGCGGTTTGCTGTGCGGGAAGACGAGAGGGGGGAGGGGGGATAAGAGAAACTCGTGAACGAACCGCTCGACGCCGTCATTGCGAGGAGGCCTTGGCCGACGAAGCAATCCAGTCCTCCTGCCTGAAACTTGGGGACTGGATCGCCACGTCCCCCCGCTTTCGCGAGGGTCCTCGCGATGACGGCGTGGGGGCTCGTGAGCCTTTTCATCCACGCGATAACATAAGAGGCGGCACCTTTTCGAAGGGAGAGGGGAGGGAGTGTTTGTTGAGCCGTTGTCATCTATGCTCCCCCTTCGCTTTCCATCACTTTGCGCGGGTCATAGGCGTCGCGCACGGCCTCGCCGATAAAGATGAGCAGCGTCAACATCAGGGCCAGAATGCAAAAGGCGCTGATGCCCAGCCACGGGGCTTGCAGGTTGTTCTTGCCCTGATTAAGAAGCTCGCCCAGCGACGGCGACCCGGGGGGCAGGCCGAAGCCGAGAAAGTCGAGCGCAGTTAGTGTTGTGATCGAATGGTTGAGGACAAACGGCAGATAGGTCAGCGTCGCCACCATCGCGTTGGGCAGCATGTGCCGCAGCATGATCAGGCGATCGGGTAGGCCCAGCGCACGCGCCGCACGGACATAATCGAGATTGCGGGCGCGTAGGAACTCGGCCCTCACGACGCCAACCAGCGACATCCACGAAAAAAGCAGCATCAGCAAAAGCAGCCACCAGAAATTCGGTTGCACCAGCGAGGCCATGATGATGAGCAGATAAAGGACGGGCATCCCGCCCCAAATTTCCATGAAGCGTTGCATCACAAGGTCAACCTGCCCGCCGAAATAGCCTTGCACTGCGCCCGCGCTAACGCCGATCAGTGAGGAGAAGAGCGTGAGCGTCAGGCCGAACAAAACCGAAATGCGAAAGCCTTAGATCATCCGCGCCAGCACATCGCGCCCTTGATCGTCGGTACCGAGCACATTTTCAAGCGAGGGTGGTGCAGGCGCGGGCTCGGTCAGGTTATAGTTGATGGTGTTATAAGAAAAGGGGATCAGCGGCCAAATCATCCAGCCGCCTTTTTCCTTGATGAGATTTTTCAGATACGGATCGCGATACCGCGCTTCGGTTTCAAACTCGCCGCCGAATGCCGTTTCGGGATAGCTGTTGAAAATCGGCGTGTAGGTCTGGCCGTTCACATAAATCAGGATTGGCTTGTCATTGGCGATGAACTCCGCCGCCGAGGTGACAAGGAACAGGATCAGGAAAAGCCAGAAGGCGACAAAGCCGCGTTTGTTGGCTTTGAACTGGCTCCAACGTCGGCGCGCCAAAGGCGACCAGACAGAAGGGCGGAAGAGGGTGAGGGGATTTATCATGTGCCGCGCGCCTCAAAATCTATGCGCGGATCGACGGCGACATAAAGCAAATCGCCGATCAGGTTCATCACAAGACCCAGCAGCGTGAAGAAATAAAGCGTGCCGAAGATCACGGGATAATCGCGGTTGATCGCGGCTTCAAAGCCCAGCAAGCCCATGCCGTCCAGCGAGAAAATCACTTCGATAAGCAGGGAGCCCGTAAACAGGACGTTGATGAACGCATGAGGAAATCCCGCGATCACGATCAGCATCGCGTTGCGAAACACATGGCCGTACAGAACCTTTTTCTCGCTGAGCCCCTTGGCTCTGGCGGTCAGGACGTACTGTTTGTTGATCTCGTCCAAAAACGAGTTTTTCGTCAGCATGGTCAGGCTGGCAAAGCCGCCGATGACCATGGCCGTGATCGGCAGCGTCATGTGCCAGAAATAGTCTTTGATAAGCGTGAGCTTGTCCATCTCCTGCCAATTGTCAGAGAGGATACCGCGCAGCGGAAACCACTCAAGATAGCGGCCTCCGGCAAAAACGACGATCAGCAACACGGCAAACAGAAAGCTGGGGATCGCATAGCCCGCGATGATGGCCGCGCTGGTCCATATGTCAAACGGCGTGCCGTCCTTCACCGCCTTGCGAATACCAAGCGGAATAGAGACGAGATAAACGATCAGCGTCGTCCACAGCCCGAGCGAAACCGACACAGGCATTTTCGACACGACGAGCTTCATCACATCCTCGTCGCGGAAATAGGAGTTGCCAAAATCGAAGCGCAGGTAATTGCCGATCATCTTCACAAAGCGAACGTGCATCGGCTGGTCAAAGCCGAATTGTTTTTCCAGTTCGAGAATCAGCTCTGGGTCCACGCCCTGCGCCCCCTTGTAACGCGAGGTCACGGCAGAGGTGGCGGCGTTGTTCTCGCGCATCGTCTGTTGCGGCCCCGAAACGTCGCTGCCAGAGCTGCCCGACACGCGGGCGGTGGCCTCGACGGCATTCCCTTGTAACTTGGCGACGATCTGCTCAATCGGCCCGCCGGGTGCGGCCTGAACAATCAAGAAGTTCAAGGCCATAATACCAAGCAGGGTCGGGATCATCAGCAAAAGGCGGCGGAGGACATAAGCAAGCATGGCGGGAAGTGTACTGCGGCACGGGCCAGAAGGAAAGATTCGATAAGTATTTTAGGTAACAGCGGGATAGCAAAAAGGTAGAGGCTTTTCCATCGAAAATCTGCATGGAAAATTAATCATAATCGTGTATAGTTCGAGTGAGGTTTTTCTGTAGGGGTTTGTTTATGTCTTCAGTGGACGCATCACTTTACGACTCAACCGTCCTGAACACATCGGCTTCGGGCGCGAAGGGACTGTATAGCCGCAACGCCAGCGTTCCCATGCTCGCTACGCTTGATACGGCGTGCGAGCTTGGCAGCCTTGTTGAAAACCAGACTCAGCTGGACGCGACGTCTTCTTTGTCACGCGAGAACAGCAAGCAGTTTTACAAGTTCACGCTTGAGGGCGATAATCTGAAATTGTCTTTGCCGCTGGGGTCGGAGGCGGCCTCTGTTAGACCTCGCGTTCAACTTTTAAACAGCTCAGGCAAGGTTATTGCGGACAGCTCTTCTTTTGCGTCGGATGAGCTGCAAAGTGCTTATAAAGAAATTACCTCGAAAAGCGGGCTTGATACCAAGGCGGGGGATTACTACGTCAAGGTTTCCTATGACGTGACGTCGATGAAGTCGACGAAGTTGAGCTATACCTTGTCGCTTTATTCGGGGACCAAGTTTACGGATAGCTATAAGACCGTTGCGAAACCCCAGACGTCGGACAAGCAGAATCTGCTGACCGACAAGACGATGACGTTCTCGACCATCGATGCCTTGTCTTATTCGGTTGATACCGCCCACGTTGCGAATGAAGACGCGTCCACGGCCATCAATATCGGTTGGCTTTACGAAAACAAGTCGGCTTTGTCGGTGACCAGCCAGATGACGGATGTTTGCTCGACGCAATATTACACCTTCACCCTGCAAAAGGGCGAAAACCTGAAATTCGCGTTCAGCAATCACACGGACACGCAGGATATACGCATCCAAATCCTCGATTCTTCGGGGACGCAGGTTATTGCGGATTCTCATGGAACGGATAAGCAAAAGGCTGCTTATAAGGCCTTGAATTCCGAAGACGGGCTTGCGGCTGACACGGGGCAATATCTGGTCAAGATGACCTATGCCGATGAGGGCACACATAAACAGCAGATTTACGATTTCAAATTGTATGCGGGCGATTCCTACAATTCGTATTACCTGACGCAGGCGGGGACCGAAACCCGCTCCGTTGCTTTTTACAGCGGTCACTTGACGACAAATTATACAGTCGAGAGTGCGCTGGCGACCTATCTTACCGGTGTTTCCCAAGGCGAGGAAACCAGCATCATGGATGCCATTAGCAAGATTGTTTGACAGGGGGCTTGCCTTCACTTTTTCTCTTACCTCTCCCATGCTTCTTGCCATCGGTGGCGCAACCGGAGCTGGTAAAACGACGCTCGCCTATCGCCTGGCGAAGGAGCATCCGGCTTTTAAAGGGGCGTTGGTCGTCGAGGGAGATCAGATGCGCCGCAAGCTTTTGGGCTATGACTTGAAAACGGCGATGCCGCCGGAGGCCTATACCGATGAAGTCTCGCTTCGCGTGAGAAGGGGCTTGGATGCCTTGATCCTTGAAACCTTGGCCGAGGGCAGGGCGGTGATCGACGCCTCCGGTTTCTGGGGCGAAGAGTCTCGGCGGGCCATCGAAGCTCTGGCAGAAAGGGGCGGGGCCTCTTTTATCGGCCTGTGGCTCGATGTCCCTCGCGACGAGCTTGAACGCCGTATTCTCAAACGCCTCGGCGAGCGGGCTACGGCATCGGACCTAACGATCGAGAAAGGGCATGCTTCGGACGCGTGCCTCGGCGTTTTGGACAAGTTTGGGGTTCCCTTGCCGCCAGACACGAAGAGTTGGACGGTCCTTTCCGAGGGGTCTGTTTTTGATTTCTTTGATCAAATATTTCAATAATCAGATGATGAATATAGGTTAATTTCAAAAAAACGAGGCCGGTAATGAAACTAAAACGGTTCTATTGCCCTTTTGGGTGAAAAAGGAATATGTAGGGCCCAATCCTGCCAAGATTTTTAAGGAGAAATTGTATGGATTATCGCACGCTACTCGACGGATATGATCCCCAAACAACGAAAGAGATTGTTGCCTTCCTCGAC
>JAQUHK010000143.1 GCA_028683655.1 Alphaproteobacteria bacterium | reverse complement strand
CCGCTTGCCCGCATAGGGGTGATCGCCTTCCATCACCAAGGCAATGGCGTTGCGCTCATTATCCACGCTGGCCTTATCAAGCGAGGCGTTCAGGAACTTGCCCGGACGGTAATTGACATGCACAACCTCGCCGTCAATCGGCGTGCGGTTGACGTGAACGTCGAACACGTTCAGGAAAATGCTGATCCGCGTATGCAGCTCACTGCCGAGGCCAAGGTCAGGGTCGGGGATGACTTCGGTAATCGCGACAATACGACCGTCCGCAGGCGCGACAACCAGCCCCGGCTTGACGGGGGTGACGCGGTCAGGATCGCGGAAGAAATAGATGACCCAGCCCAGCAGGACAAGGCCAACCATCAAGGGGCCTCCACCGAAAAAGGAAAGGAAAACGGCCAGAACAGCCGCGATAGCGATAAAGGGGTAACCGGCACGATGGACAAGCTTGGTAGGGTCAAAACGTGACATGAGTCTTTTTCCGTTTGGTTTCCGAAGCGCGTAGCGTAGCGAAACTTTGAGCCCTTGCAAAGCAAAGAAAAACCGACCTTAACAAACCATTAACCGTCATTTTAAAGAGCTGTTAAAGGGTATGGCTTATCATGGGTTGCTTTTCTCGCCACCTTGTGATGTGTGACGCCATGCGTTTAAATGCGCCTTCCTCTTCCGCCGCCCCGTCCAGCCAGTTGGGTCTTATCGCCTCGTTGGCAGCGGAAGATAACGAACGCTCCAAAAACTGTTTATCGCTTTTGAGCGACACCAACCAGTTCATCCGCCAGATCAAGGTGCCCCGCCAAAGCGATTCAACCTTTGTTGTCGATGGCATTCCTTTTCACACGCGCACCATCCCCCATGGCGAGCAAAGCCGTCTTGTGATCTGGTGTACGCTTGGCTATTTACCCTATTCCGTCACATCGTCCGAAAAACGCAAGGCCCTGATCACCATTCTGGAAAGCCTTGTTTACAGCCGCGATGTGCGCTTTGGCGTCGATGGGCATCTGATGATCGTGGCCTCGGCCAGCTTTAACATCACCCATCCCCCTGCCGCCGATTACATTTTTTTCCCGCTCATCCAGTTCCTGCAACGCGCCCGCCCCTTTATTCGTTTGATCGGCGACTATTTATGATGGCTTGATTTGCTGGTAAACGGGACGTAAAACGAAGCACCTTTGACAAGAAAACACGTTAGGACAAGACATTGCCTATTGACTCAGTATGCATCTATTGCGGATCGGCGGGCCACGTCGACGAAATTTACAAGAAAATAGCCTGTGAAGTCGGCATCGCGCTGGCCAAGCATAACATGCGTCTTGTCTATGGCGGCGGGCATGTCGGCCTTATGGGCACCGTGGCCGATGCAACGCTGGCGGCGGGAGGTAAAGTCACAGGTATCATTCCCGAACATATTCGCAGCCATGAACTTCAACATACCGGCCTGACCGAGCTTATTGTCGTGGACAACATGCACACGCGCAAAAGTATCATGGCAGAGAAGTCGGATGCGTTTGTCGCCCTGCCCGGCGGGTTCGGCACACTGGACGAATTGTTCGAAATCCTGACGTGGAAACAGCTTGCCCTGCACACCAAGCCCATTATCATTTTCAATGTGAACGGATTCTGGGACCCGCTGATCGCGCTGATCCACCACCTGATCGACGGCCATTTTGCCCCAGAGAACAATCGCCAAATCTTCAAGGTCGTCACGACGGTGGACGCGCTTTTCGCCGCGCTTTTCGCGCAAGAGGATGAAAATTTTGATCCTGAAGATAAGTGGAGGTAAGAAAACAAGCCCTCTCTGTTTTCTTAACCATAGATAAGTCTTTTCCGGCACAGGGCCTTGTGTTTTGATGGCGAGTGGAAAATATGATGCACGGAGCCTCAAAATGACAAAAACTTCGCCCTCTTCTCCTCCACGACCACTCTCCCCCTGCGGTCAAAAGCCGGTGACAATGCCCAGCCAACGCGTCAGCGTTTTGATGCGGCGCGCGGCTTTAAACATCGTCGGTTCAGCCGCCGTGGTGGCCTATACGGTTTTCTTCCCGATGGCGAGCACGGGGGCAACGTTGTTCCTCTTCGGTTGTTCGCTTGCTTTGATGATGATCGGCTTCAAGAACCTGACACGCGCGGGCGACATGCGGCGAAACACCTATAGGGGACATTCCTGTACCCCGTAACGGGCACAGTACCGCCCTTACAGCCCCTTCTTGCCCATGTCGAGGAACTTGGCGTGGCGGCGTTCGATAAGCAGGCGGCCTTCGATGCCCATCAGGTCGGCCAGAGCCGAGGTGATCGCTTTTTCAATTCCTTCGAAAACCATTTGGGGCTGACGATGCGCACCACCCAATGGCTCGGGAATAATGGAGTCGATGATACCCAGTTGCAGCAAATCTTGCGCCGTCAGGCGCAGCGCGGCGGCGGCTTCAGCAGACTGGTCGCGGCTGCGCCACAAGATCGAGGCGCACCCTTCGGGAGAAATGACGGAATAAATCGCGTGCTCCAGCATGATGACACGATCCGCCGCAGCGATAGCAATCGCGCCGCCCGATCCGCCCTCGCCCAGCACCACGGTAATCAGCGGCACTTCGACAGACAGACAGACTTCGATGGAACGGGCAATGGCTTCCGCCTGCCCCCGCGCCTCGGCTTCGATGCCCGGAAACGCGCCAGAGGTATCGACCAGCGTGATAATCGGCAACTGAAACCGCTCGGCCAGATGCATCAGGCGCTGCGCCTTGCGATAGCCTTCAGGCTTGGCCATGCCGAAATTGTGTAGGAGCCGCGTTTCCGTATCGTGGCCGCGCTCTTGCCCTATGATGACACAAGCCTGCCCCGCAATGCGGCCTAGGCCGCCGATGATGGCCTGATCTTCCGCAAAAAGGCGGTCGCCAGCTAACGGGGTGAAGTCCTGAACGATGGCTTTGATCGTGTCCAGGCAATGGGGACGGTCGGGATGGCGGGCAACCTGAACCTTCTGGGCCGGAGTCAGCTTGCCATAGATGCCACGGAGCTGGCGTTCCACCTTCGCCTGAAGGCGCGAGACTTCATCCACGATGTTAACGTGGCCGTCGTCAGAGAGGTGGCGCAACTCTTCAATCTTGGCCTCAAGCTCGGCCACGGGCTTTTCAAAATCCAGAACCTGCATAGTGTTAGCCTTTTATCCTTGTTCAGTCGTGAGGTCTTATACCAACAGCCCAATGAAAACACCCGCTACGTCATCGTGAGGAGCGCAGCGACGTGGCGATCCAGTCCCCAAGTTTTCGGCAGCAGGACTGGATTGCCGCGCTCCCTGCGGTCGCTCGCAATGACGAAGACGGCACGACTCGTGAGTCATTTCATCGGGCCGTTGGTCTTACCATGCGCGAAGGGATGATGCAAATCTTGCCAGAGGGGTGGGATGAAAAGAGGAAAGGACATGGGGGAAGAAGGTTCCCCCTCTCTTGCAAAACCTAAGACTTAGCTTCGCTAAGCCTAAGATTTTGCTTTCTCCCCCTCCAGGGGGGGGAGAGAAAATAAGGCTTGACATTATAGGAACTTTGTGCTATTGACAGACTTAAGGCTTTCTGCGTCGAAAAGGCTTGCACGGAAAGGGGATAGCCCGTCCCCTTCATGCACCTGTTGACGAGGAAGGGGCTTTGACCAAAAGGCGATAGGCTAAGGCATCCACCCGCGCCGCGCCATGCGGGTAATAGGCCGGACGCCGCCCAAAGAGGGTGAAACCGACGGATTCATAGAGTTTGATCGCCTCGTGATTATCCGCCGCGACATCGAGAAGGAACTGGTCCTCGGGGTCAAGCTTGGCCAAGGCCGCCTGAATCAACTGCCGCCCAATCCCCTGCCGCCGCCACGCAGGGTCGGTGCAGAAGGTCAGGATCTCGCTCTCCGGCCCGCTGCGCTGGACGAGGAGGAAGGCCACAAGACCGCCATCGGGGCCGCCATCGGGATCCTCCCACCCGAAGGCCAGCGTGGTGTCGAGGGAAAGGCTTCCGGCGATCTGGGTTGCGCTCCAGACCTCGCCTTCGGGGAAGCAGCGAGCGTGAAGAGCAGCCATGGGGGCCACGTCGGCAGGCGTGATGGTGCGCTTCAGCATGAGGCCCCTCCGGTGCTCGTGGGGCCTCCGGCAGCCGGAAAGAGTGGCTTGGCACAGGTGACATCCGGCGCACGCAGATAGAGCGGGCACGGCAGATAGGCCGAAGCCATGGGATCAGCCAAAGCGGCAGCGAGGCGGGCACAGGTGACGGCTTCGCTTTCGGTCAAAGGGACAACATTTGAGGGGGCCGTCACACCTTCAAGGCGGGCGGCAGCATCCCCCGCAATCAGAACCGGATACTCGCGCGAGGCGAGAAAGGTGGCAATTTCTTCGGGGGTCAGGGCCGACGGCGCGGCCTCGACAGCCCCTGCCGGATAAAAGCGCGTGTAAAGCTCGTCCCGCCGCGAGTCGAGCACGACAAGCAGATCGCGGGCCTTGTCTTGGTGTTGGGTGTGATGAATGGCAAAGCGGTCGATGCCGATGACGGGTTTGTCCGCCGCAAGACCGAGGCCACGGGCACAGGCAAGGCCGATGCGCAGGCCCGTAAAGCTGCCCGGGCCGCGCGTGACGGCGATCCGGTCAAGGTCGGCATAGGTCAGGCCTGCCCTTGCCAGCGACGACTGGATCATCGGCATCAGGCGGGAATCCTGACCACGGGCCATGGTTTCCTCTTGCAGGGCCAGCACATGACCGTCTTCAACGACGCACGTGCTGCATCCCGATCCGGCGCAGTCAAGGGCAAGAAGCTTCATGAGCCCCCCTGTTTCTCGCCGCAGCCCGTCGGCTCATTGGGCGCCAAAGCCGTCAGGGTGCCGAGGAGCGAGAACTCGCCATAGTCGATGACCATCGAGCGGGCGATGCCGTTATCTTGCAGCAGCATCTCCATCTCGTAATCCGGCTCGCCTGTTTGATCGTCCGGCTTGTAATAGGCCAAGCGCACGGGCCAGTAAGGGTGTTGCCACAAAGCCAAGGAGGCACCTTCAAGGCCCTTGGGCGTCTCGCCGGTCGTGGCATCCTCCTTGCCGCCGATGAAGGTGCTGGCATCAACCATGCCCTCTTCCTCGGAACCGTCGAACACGCGGCGCATGAAGAGCTTGTTGCCCGCAAAAGCGTTGTCCAGAATCTGG
>JAQUHK010000142.1 GCA_028683655.1 Alphaproteobacteria bacterium | reverse complement strand
CATAATCGCTCTTTAGCCATAACGCCGACCGTACAGAGACGCTGCCGTATCGGCAAGGAGCATGATGGTTAGGGATGTAACGGCTACATGCGTTGGGAAAAAGAACGTACATAAAAGGGCAGAGAGAAGAACATACGACGCCCCCGATAAGCAAAACCCTCTATGGGTTTCATGTGAGCGTAGAATGGAAGAGAAAAGCTGATTTAACCACTGAGCCGAACCTAGGCGACTGTGTCGCAGAAACTCAAACAAAAGCAACCCTGCAAACAGACAGGCAAAAAGGATGGTGGACACCTGTGTAGGCAGAAAGAAAATGGCCAAGGGAATCCATAAAGAACTGAGATGAATCAGTTTGCGCTTCACCTCTGCTTTGTATGAGATTTTATCATAGGAAGGCTGCATATTTGTTGCGACTTTCTTCGATCGAAACTGTGGGGCGAAACTGTCTTGTTCGATCTGGCACTTTTGAATCGCGTAAGACTATTTGACTGGGATATGGCTTCAATTTCAAGCGTTGTTTACACTCCATAGGCAGAAAGGTGTTATTCAGGTTGGTTAGGGAGGGGGGATTAAAAGGGGAGAGTTCATTTGGGTGTTGGTATGACTACATATGTACCACGCGGCCATAGGCGTCGAGGACGGCTTCGTGCATGGATTCGGAGATTGTCGGGTGCGGGAAGACGGTGTGCATGAGCTCGGCTTCGGTCGTCTCCAGCGTGCGGCCAAGTGTGAATCCTTGGATCATCTCGGTCACTTCTGCGCCGACCATGTGCGCCCCCAAAAGCGCGCCCGTCTTGGCATCAAAGATGGTTTTGACGAGGCCTTCGGGCTCGCCCATCGCAATCGCTTTGCCGTTGCCCATGAAGGAGAAACGACCTACGCGGATGTCATAGCCCGCAGCCTTTGCTTTCGCTTCGGTCAGGCCAACGCTGGCGACTTGCGGCGTGCAATAGGTGCATCCGGGAATGTTGCCAAGGTCAAGCGGATGCACGTCTTTCACGCCCGCGATTTTCTCGACACAGATGATGCCCTCGTGGCTCGCCTTGTGCGCCAGCCATGGCGGCGCGGTCACATCGCCGATGGCGTACACGCCAGCCTCATCGGTTGCGCTCCATTCATTCACTTTGATATGGCCTTTTTCGACGACAACTTTCGTGTTCTCAAGGCCGATCTCTTCGATATTCGCGACGATGCCCACCGCGCTGATAACGCGATCAAAGGTTGTCTGTGAGGCTTTGCCGCCCTGCTCTATCGTTGCGGTGACGCTGTCTTTCGCTTTGTCCAGTTTCTTGACAACCGCGCCCGTGATGATTTTCAGGCCGCGCTTTTCAAGAGCTTTACGGGCGAAGGCGGAGATTTCCTCATCCTCCACGGGCATGATGCGGTCCATCACCTCCACCACGGTGACGGCTACGCCCAGCG
The DNA here is from genome assembly GCA_028683655.1 of Alphaproteobacteria bacterium. GTDB lineage: Bacteria > Pseudomonadota > Alphaproteobacteria > UBA9219 > UBA9219 > UBA8914. Next base: position 3,728 of record JAQUHK010000142.1, on the reverse strand, counting down.
CGTTATAGAAACTGGCGAACTCGATCCCGATAGCCCCAGAGCCGATGACGAGCAGCGATTTCGGCAGCGTGTCGGGCACCATGGCTTCTTTGTAGGTCCAGACCAGCTTGCCGTCGGGCTCCAATCCGGGCAGAGCGCGAGGCCGCGCCCCTGTCGCGATCACGATATGCTTGGCTGATAGTTCGATCGTGGTCTCATCGTTCTTGGCGACTTGTACCTTGCATTTACCCAGAAGCTTGGCGGTGCCTTCGATCACCTCGACCTTGTTTTTCTTCATCAGGTGTTTCACGCCCGCCGACAATTGCGCCGACACGCCGCGTGAGCGTTCAACGATTTTCTTCAGATCAAAACCGAAATCCTTGACCGTGAGGCCATAGCTCGCGGCGTGCTTCATCATCGTATAAGCCTCCGCCGAGCGCAGCAAAGCCTTGGTAGGGATGCAGCCCCAGTTGAGGCAGATGCCGCCAAGATGGCTGCGCTCCACAAGCGTGACCTTCATGCCAAGCTGGCTGGCGCGAATAGCGGTGACATAGCCCCCCGGCCCGCCGCCGATTATGATGATGTCTTGTGTCATTGGTTAGTCCTTTTTATCAGAATAAGTCCGTAAAGCTAGCTCACCTAAAATTCGTCTTTCCGGACAAGTGCCGAAGCCCGCGAGGGCTGAGGTGCGCAGATCCGACGAAACATACATGTTTCGCGCGTAGGGCCGCAAGGCCCGAAGTCTGTAGGATGAAAACAGGCCAAAAGCCTGTTTTCACAAATCCAGTGACTGTTTCAGAGATCGACTGGGTTCCGGATTAAACTTTCTTTCGCCGCGAAGAGGCGTCGAAGAGAAAGTTTCTCCGGAAAGACGAGAGCGTTAAATCACCATCGCATAGGGATGCTCGATGGTTTCCTTGAAGACTTTGATAAAGTGCGCCCCCACGGCTCCGTCCACAGCGCGGTGGTCGGTGGAGAGGGTGCAGCTCATCACCGTTGCGACGGCGAGCTGGCCGTGCTTGACAACGGGACGCTGTTCCCCCGCGCCGATAGCCAGAATGCAGGCTTGTGGCGGGTTGATGATCGCGGCGAAATCCTTGATGCCGAACATGCCGAGGTTCGAGATGGTGAAGCCGCCACCCTGAAACTCATCAGGGCGCAGCTTGCCATCACGCGCACGGGCGGCGAGGTCTTTCATCTCCGTCGAAATCGCGGCAACCAATTTGGTTTCGGCGGCTTTCACGATGGGCGTAATCAGGCCCGTCGGAGTCGCAACAGCCACGGAAATATCCGCATGACGGTATTGCAGGATCGCCTCATTCGTCCACGAGGCGTTGGCTTGCGGCACCTTCTTAAGGGCCAGCGCAACGGCGCGAATGATAAAGTCGTTGACCGAAACGCGCACGTCCGCAACTTCATTGATTTTCTTGCGCAGGGCCAAAAGCTCGTCCAGCTCACAATCGACGGTCAGATAGAAATGCGGCACCGTTTGTTTGGATTCCGTCAAGCGACGCGCAATCACCTTGCGCATGTTGCTGTTCGGGATCGCGTCATAGGCCGCGCCTGTATCAGGCGCAGGTTGCACAACAGAAAGTGTGGGGGACAGCGCGGGGCGCGTCGCGGCTTCCTCCACATCGGCGCGGATAATGCGCCCATGTGGGCCTGTGCCTTGGATCAGCTTGAGGTCTAAGCCTTTCTCGGCGGCAAGTCGCTTGGCCAAGGGGCTGGCGATAATCCTGTCTTTTGTGGTTTGAAGAGCGGGCATATACTTCACCTTCGGTTGTAACGTGTAAATAGTATTTCTCCGCCACCTTCGTCATTGCGAGCGACCGCACGGAGCGCGGCAATCCAGTCCTTCTGCTTGAAAATTGGGGGCTGGATCGCCACGTCGCTGCGCTCCTCGCGATGACGTCGTGGGTATTTTCATCGGGCCGTTGTTACAAACAACAATCGAAAACACCTTACGCAACCTTTCTTAGGCAGACTTGGCGGACGGCGGTGATGACGTTGTCGGCTTCGGGCAGAGCCAGTTTCTCCAAGTTGAACGCATAGGGGATTGGCACATCCGCGCCCGTGACGCGCACGACGGGGGCGTCGAGATCATCGAACGCTTCTTCCATCATCTGCGCCGCAATTTCGGAGCCGATACCCGCGAAGGGCCAGCTTTCTTCGACCGAGACAAGGCGGTTGGTTTTCTTCACGCTCTGAACAATGGTTGCTGTATCAAGCGGGCGGATCGAGCGCAGGTTGATGACCTCCGCCGAAATCCCCTCTTCTGCCAGCTTGTCGGCGGCGGCGAGCGCAATCCCCACCATGCGCGAGAAAGCGACGATAGTGACATCGGTGCCCGCCCGCATGATCCGCGCTTTGCCAATCGGCACAATGAAATCGGGATCGTCGGGCAGCTCGAAACTCTGGCCGTACATAATCTCGCTTTCAAGGCAGATAACAGGATTCGGGTCACGGATCGCGGCCTTGATAAGACCCTTGGCATCCGCGCTGTCATACGGCGCGACGACCTTCAATCCGGGAACGTGGCCATACCAGCTTGCATAGCATTGCGAGTGCTGGGCCGCGACTTTGCCCGCCGCGCCATTCGCGCCGCGAAACACGATAGGGCATCCCATTTGCCCGCCCGACATATAAAGCGTTTTGGCGGCAGAGTTGACGATCTGGTCAATCGCCTGCATCGCAAAGTTCATGGTCATAAACTCGACAATCGGTTTCAATCCGCCGAAGGCCGCACCGATTCCAAGGCCCGTGAAGCCCATTTCGGTGATCGGCGTATCAATCACGCGCTTGTCGCCGAACTCGTCCCACATGCCTTGCGAGACTTTGTACGCGCCGTTATATTCCGCGACCTCTTCGCCCATCAGGAAGATGGTTTCATCGCGGCGCATTTCCTCGCTCATCCCCTCACGCAGGGCTTCGCGCACGGTCAGCGTTTTGTATTTGTCATAGTGTTTTTCTTCAGGGATGGGTGCAGTCGTCGCCTTGGGAGCTGGCGGCGCAGAAGAAGCGGCAGGATTCTCCATCATTTTTTCTGTTGCAGGCGCATCAAGCAAGACGCTCTCCAAAGCCGAAGCCTCCTCGCCCTCTTCAAGCAGCAGTGCAATCGGCGCGTTGACAGCTACACCTTCGGTGCCAGCTTGGACAAGGATTTTGCCGAGCGTGCCCTCATCGACCGCCTCGACTTCCATCGTCGCCTTGTCGGTTTCAATCTCGGCAATCACGTCGCCGCTTTTGATCGCGTCGCCTTCTTGCTTGATCCACTTGGCAAGCGTGCCTTCCGTCATTGTCGGCGACAGCGCAGGCATTAAAATCTTGATCGTCATAATCCGGTTCCTTTTCGTGACGCTTAATTACGATTCAATCAGAATGTCGGTGTAAAGCTCGCTGGGATCTGGTTGCGGGCTTTCTTGGGCAAAGGTCGCAGCGTCGGCTACGATCTGCTTCACCTCTTTTTCGATGTCCTTCAATTGCGCTTCATCCATCAGACCATCGGCGATCAGCTTACTGCGCAGCGTGTCGATGGGATCGCGGGTTGTTTTATACAGCTCAACCTCTTCCTTCGAGCGGTACTTGCCCGGATCGGACATGCTGTGCCCGCGATAGCGATAGGTCTGCATCTCAAGGATCACGGGGCCCTTGCCGCTGCGGGCATGGGCCAAGGCTTCCTCGGCGGCGTCATAGACCTTTGTTACGTCCATGCCGTCAACCTGAACGCCCTTGATGCCGTAGGGTTCGCC
>JAQUHK010000141.1 GCA_028683655.1 Alphaproteobacteria bacterium | reverse complement strand
CGGCAGGCCAGCATAGCCGTAAAGCTCGAACGCATCGCGCCGCACATCAAGACGCACCGCGTTATCCATGAACTCCTGCCCCAACACGGCGGCCAGACGCTCTTGCTGGATTTGCTCTTCGTCCAGAAGGGTTGGGGAAACATCGAACCGCAGGGGGCGTTTGTCGTCTTCATACAGCGTAAACGCTACATGCGGGTTGGCCATGGCCAGCTTTTGAATCACATCCCGCGCTGCTTCGGCTTCCGTGCGCGGGGCTTTCAGAAATTTCAGTCGCGCGGGCGTGGCAAAAAACAAATCGCGCACCTCGACAATCGTGCCATCAGGAAGTGAGGCCGGTTTGTGCGGCTGGACCTTACCGCCCTCCACCGCGATTTGCCATGCCTCGTCGCTGCCTTTGCGGCGGCTGGTCACATTCAGCCGCGCGACAGAGCCGATGGATGGCAGAGCCTCGCCGCGAAAACCAAAGCTGTGAATGTTCAGCAAATCCTCGTCGGGAAGCTTGGAGGTCGCGTGCCGCTCGATGCACAAAGCCAATTCATCCCGCGCCATGCCGACCCCGTTATCGGCCACGCGGATCAGGGATTGTCCGCCATCATGCAGGGTCACCTCAATCGTCGTCGCACCTGCATCCAGCGCGTTTTCAACGATTTCCTTCAGCGCGGCGGCTGGCCGCTCAATCACTTCCCCCGCCGCGATGCGATTGACCAAATGTTCGGGCAAACGACGGATGGTCATAGGCCGGTTCCCTCGCTGCCGGAAACGATTTTACGCTGGGCCGCCGTCATGCGCGCACCTGTCAACTTTGCGTTTGTGAAGACGGCACTGGAAATCTCGCTTCCCAAAAAGTTGGCTCCCGTCAAATCCGCGCCCGTGAAATCAACGCTGGACAAATTGGACGAAGACAAATTGGCAAACCGCAAAGAAGCGCGGGCCAACGACGTGACCATCAACCGTCCACCCGTAAGTTCAAGCGGCTGCATGCGGATGCCCTGCAAATTCGCGTTGCTCAGGTTAGCTCCGGCAAAGTCGCTGCCGCGAATATCGGCACCAGAGAAATTGACGTGCCGCAAATCGGCACCTCGCATATCCGCCGCCTGCATCTGGACAAACGAAAAATCCAGCCCGTACAAAAGCGTTTCTTGCCCGCGCATCATACTCAGGAAGGAATGCGCAAAAGAAGGTGCTTTACGTAAATCGAAGCGGTCCACCTCGAAACGACGGCCCTTCTTGCCGTCGCTGCTCAGCCACGCACGATGGACGTTCATGTATTCAGTAATCGGCAACGGCAAATCCTTGATCGTCGGACCTCGCGCCTCATCGGTCAGGGCGTCTTTGATAATCGCCTCGTGCAACCGCGTCATGGTGGTCGTGACATTCATCAGGATCGCGCCCGTCAGGTTCGCGCCCTTCACATCGCACATACTGAAATCCGCGCCTTCCAGATTGACGCCGGACATATTCACGCCCTGTAAATTCGCGCGGACGATATGACAGCCGCGCATCGTCGCATCCCTGAAATCGCAATTATTGGCGACCGCGCCAGACAGACGGGCTTGGGAAAGATTCGCGCCGCTTAGGTCCGCAACACCCGATCCACCCTGAACAAGCTCGGTTTCCCCCGGCACGATATAGGTCCCGTCGCTGCGCGACATCATGCCCTCGCGCAAGTCAACGCCCGTCATATCCGCATTGGCTAAAATCGCGCCGCGCATGCACACGCCGCGCATATCCGCCCGCACAAGGCTGGCATTTTGCATATTGGCAAACCGCAAATCCGCGCCGAACAAGGTCGCGTAATCCAGCTTTGTGTCATGCAGATCGGCATAGCACAAAAGCGCGCCTGTAAAGTCCGCGTGACTTAAATCGTGCCCCGACAAATCAAGGCGGGTCAAATCATGATAGGCCAAAATCGCCCGCGCCCCACCCATCCGAGCCACCCGAAACATCACATGTTTCTGGATCCTCTCGTTCAGCTGTTGCTGGGTGATACGGACAAGGCTCATTCACAAACCTCCATGCCGCACACTTGCCCCAGCGTCACACGCACCTGTGCCCCGACGGGGAAAGTCGCCAGATGCCGCCCATGACCGCACGGCACGTTGAACGCCAGCGGCACATCAGGCGGCAAGTGCTTTATCACAATATCTTTGAAGTCGGTGCCATAGCGCGTGTGTTCCTTGGGATCGAGATCGGGCTTCTCGTCCAGAATGCCGATCATCTCGCCAACCAGAACAGCGCGAACGCCCTCGAACTTGCCCGCAAGGCGCATCTGGGTCAAAACGCGCTCCAGCTTATAAAGCGGCTCCTCCACATCCTCGATAAATAAAATACCGTCCTTGGCCGACCAGTCATAGGGCGTGCCGATCAAGGCTTGCAGCAAGCTCATATTGCCGCCGACAAGCCGCCCCTGCGCCTGCCCGCCGCGCTCGACCTGCGCTTCGTTCAACTGTAAACAGCGCGGCCCTTCATGTTCCTGCGCAATCATCGTGAACAAATCGGCTTCGGTTTCGGGCGTGTATTGGGGTTCATCAAAGTTCCAACCCATCGGCCCGTGATAGGCCACCAGCCCCGCATGACTCGCCAGCGTGTTGACAATCGCGGTGGAGTCCGAAAACCCGACATAGGGTTTGGGGTTGGCACGGATCATCTCATAATCCAGCCGATCAAGCAGAAGGATGGAGCCATTGCCCCCCCGTGCGCAAAAGACGGCATCAATCGTGCCATCGGCAAACATATCGTTGATCGCCTCGGCCCGCGCCGCATCGCTGCCCGCCAAGGCCCCGTTTTTCAAATAGCATTGATCGTGAATCACGACCTCATAGCCCCGCGCCTCCATCCGGCGCTTCATCGCCTCAAGCCACGCGCTTTCCGTCAAGCAGCTGGGTGCCACAACACCAATCGTCCCTTTTTTAGGCAAAAGCGGCGGGAAGGCGGCGGGAGAAACAAGCTGGGACATAGAAACACAGACTCCTGATTCAGTTGGCATAAGATTAAACGGCACACCCAAAAAACGTGAAGCGTATTGGCCTTACATTCTAAAAACCGAGTCACCCCCGCGAAAGCGGGTATCCAGAAGGCCGCGTGTCCACGCAGCCTAACTAAACTTACCTGAGTAAACTTAAAAAGTCATGAGATTAGCGAAGGTTAGAGCTCTTTTTCTTGCCAGAAGAATCGTTGAATAATCTATAAAAATGTTTACAAATAATTGACTTTTGGCTCTTTCAACCAAGGAAAACAACTTATGACCACTCTTGCCGAAGCTTCTGCCCTTGTCGCCCGCGCCTTGATCGACGTCGGCGCCGTCGGCGTCCGCGCCGATAATCCCATTACCTTCAAGTCGGGTATTGTCTCGCCCGTTTATGTCGATAACCGCACCCTGCCCTTTCATCCGGTGGAATGGAAACCCGTGATCGAGGGCTTTAAGACCCTGATCGACGAAAAGCAAATCGCGTTCGACGTTCTGGCCGGTGTGGCCGTCGGCGGCGTGCCGCACGCCTCGGCTTTGGGCTATATGATCCAAAAGCCCTCGCTGTTTATCCGTAAGGAAGCCAAGGAACACGGCACTGGCAAGCGCGTAGAAGGCGGCAAGATCGAGGGCAAGAACGTCCTGCTCATCGAAGACCTCGTCACCACGGGTGGCAGCAGCCTGTCCGCCGTGAACGCCCTGCGCGAAGAAGGCGGCACCGTCACGACGATTGCCTCCATCGTCACCTATGGCTTTGCTGAAGCGAAGGAAGCGTTTGACAAGGCGGCCATCACCGCCCACGCACTGACCGACTTCCATACCATCATGAAGGAAGGCGTCGCGATGGGCCGCTTTACGCAAGAAGAACAAGCCGCCGTCACCGACTGGCTGGCCGATCCGCACGGCTGGGGTGCCAAGCGCAAAGGCACTGCCTAATAAACATCACCCTTAAACGGGTTCAACAGCACAGGCCCGAGGCGAGAGAGAAAACCACTCTTGCCACGCGGCCTGTGTTTCTTTGAGGCGAAACAGCAAGGCATGCAGCGCGAACGAGGTCAAGAGCGACACCAGCGCGGCGCCAAGAATATCGCTCATGAAATGGGCCCCAAGGAACAGGCGGGCCAACGCAAAACCGCTCCCCAGCCCCATCGCCGACCAGAACACCGCCCGACGGCGGCGGCGCGCGACGACATAGGCGAAAGACGGCAGGAAAAACCCGAACGCCGCATCGCCCGACACAAAGGAACAATTATGCTGGCACGCGTTACTTACGACAAAAGCTGGCGTGAAAGGCTTGTCGCCACCAAACGCGACGATATGCTTGGGACGCGCCCGTCCCCAGTGATCCTTGAAAACGAAATTGGCAATCAGGCCCGGCCCGAGCAGTAAGGCGAGCAACAAAAACAGCCAAGCCCGCGCCGACAGGCCCGCAGCCTCCTTCTTTTGCCAAAGAGAAATAATCAAGGCGGCGACGAAAAACAGAGCCATGCCGCGTGAGCCGTAATAAACGAGGCGGGAGAGCAGCGTCAAAAACGCATTGCCCTGCCAATAAAAACCCGCCGTGCCATGCGCAAAAACACCCGACAACGCCAAGTCCATCTCCGGCCAAACCACGAAGGCTGACAACAACACGGCAAGGAAAAGAAGGAGGGCGGAAAAAACCAGACGGGCTCGCGTCACAAGCAGCTCCCTGTTGAACCTGAAATGGCGGTCTTGTGTCAAGGTATGGCGGCATCATTCACAAAAGGCAAGCCCGTTATGGTGAGGCCTTTTCATGTTGGGTCAAGGCCCCTTTGGGCTCGGCCAGCAGTTGGCCAGAATCCATCATGAAGTTCAGGCGATCCGTCAGGCCAAGATCGCTGAGAGCCTGTTTCAGTTGCGCCAGAGTCTTGCGATCGCTTTCCATCTCGGCAAGCTGTTGACGTTTATAGTCGGCGTAGGCTTTACACGCCTTGCTGTCGAGGTCGTCTTTATTGGCCTGCTTGGCCTTGTCTTCCTTGATCGTCTCCTTCTTTTGCCGCGCCGCAAGCGACTTGGCCTCAAGATCAAGACGCGAGGACCCTACACGCGAAGCTGGCATCGAATGAACAGCCGGACTGGGGAGCGTGCTGTAGCGAATCGCAAAACCGCCCTCGCCGCTGCCCAGAATTTTGGGTTGACCTTGCGCCTGCTGGTCATACTCGTCGATGGGA
>JAQUHK010000021.1 GCA_028683655.1 Alphaproteobacteria bacterium | reverse complement strand
CTACGCTCGACTTCTTAACCAAAACATTCCCCCAACAAGCTCGCTTGTGGATCGACAGGCTCTCTGATAATTTTACCCCTGTCCAATCGCCCCTTTTGCCAACTCTTCAGGTGTGAGGGGTATACTTATTCGAAGAAACCCCCAAAAGTTCCTTGGCTTATATAAAAAGATACACGAAGAATCAGAGAATATAAAGACTGTAGAAATTGCTGTATTAAAAGCCAAGCATTTATTGTTGACAGAAAAATACCCTCAGTATGATGATTTCGACCTGACTCGTGTGAGGGTGTATGTTTTGTACGACGATGCCTCTCGTTCATATTCTCTTGATGAGATAGAGCAGCATTATTCCGATATTTCAATTTTTCAAGCCCTACAATCTAGACTGAACGCAGTCTGGCCAAGTCTCTCCACGACAAGTGAGAGGGAACTCAACCATCTAGAAAAATATGTCAAAAGTGTCATCGACACAAAATTCAAAAACAAACTCAAGCGAGCCATAGCAGATTACTATTTAGCTCGCGGTATTTCTGACAATTATGAATTTGAAACTAACTCCTATTCAATTAGACCCGTGGATCATTTTCATTTTGTCGAAAACAGGTATGGCATATATCTGAAATTGGAAAACGAATATGGTCTCTATAGCTTCTATCATTTAGATGATGGAACGACGCACGAGCGGTTCTGTCGTTCAGATGAAACATTCCAGAAAGAAGAGATCCTTGATGACCTCAACGTTGATGAAATAATTTGATACATGCTGATTGCACTTCAAAATTTGGGCACTCCATTAAAAACCGCATCAACCTAGCAACCTGTCGCACCAAAACGCCGAAGGGGAGCGGATGCCCCCCTTCCACTATCCCCCACCTCATCCGTGCGCCTTGGCAGGACCTTATGCCCCACAAACATGCTGCGCGTTGCGCCGCGCCAAAAAACACAAGGCGGGACGATCACCGGGCTTCGTGTCGTCAAGCGTCGGTGACGGGTCGGCATGCAGCTCGACCATTGTGAAATAACGCTGAAAAACAGCACCCGTATATTCTTCCATCGTGTGAAGCGGATAGGTTATGGGCGTTTGCCCGCCGAAAAGGGTATAGCTGATCGTGCCGTCGCCATTATGCTTGTCCGTCCGGCGCGCATCATAGTCTGGATGCCCCGTCACGATCATCAGGTGCCCACCCTCTTTTGTGACTCGCGCCAACTCTCTCATCACGGCCTCCAGATCACGGGCGTAGTGGACCATATAGCGCGAGGTCACAACATCAAAGGCGGCAGCCCGAAACGGCAAGGCAGCCGTATCGGCACAGAAAATCGAACCCGCCGCACCAACGGTTTGCGCGGCAAGAACACACTGGGCCTCGGCGGCATCCGTTCCGCAAAGGCCACGGAACCCCATCTGATGAAAATGAAAGAGATCCAGACCGCTTCCACACCCGACATCCAGCAGGCGAGACGAACGTGGCAAGGGGGGCAACCATGCAGGGATGCGCTCACGCGTCGGGTCCGTTTCCCCCTGCCGTGCCAAACTTTGCTCACGATAGACCAAAGCCATCCCGCCCTGATTATATTGCTGTGAAATATCCATCACTTCCATTCCCGCTGAGGTAAAAATCAAAAATGGGATTAGCCCATTACCGAAACACAGTAAGTGAGAATAATCCCATTTTCCGAAAGATCACAAGAGGATTAATCCCCTTGATGGGTCCGGTCCCGTTCCTGGGTTTGATCACGGGTCATGGATTGATCCTGATCCCGTGTGCGCAGCTGATCGCCCGCCCCGCTCCCGTTTGAGCCGGAGGCCGAACCACCCTCTCCCGTCTGGTTCTGGTACTGATAGCTATTCTGGTTTTGATAGCGATAGGTATTCTCATTCGCCGACGAGCTGCCGGAACGCTCCGCCGAATAACCGCTCCCCTGCCCGCCACCATGGCCACCGCCGCTGCCGCCCCGAGCATAAGCCGGCCCGACCGCCATCACCATCACAAGAAACAAAACCACAATCCGCATAACACCCTCCCCTCGTTAAAGATCAGAGTGAAGGAGTATAGCCTATTTACTGATGGAAAGAGAGAGAGGAAGCAGACACACGCCCGACTCACTAAAAGTCTAGGCTATCAAATCTGTGAACCCTTGGAGAAAACCGATTTCTTCAGCCTTGAAATGGTCAGGTCACCGAAACTAGACCTCAGCCCTCAAGCACCCAAACAAAGTGCTTCCCCTAAACAATCAACCCCGTTGGGCAAAAACGAGCTGTTTTCCAGCTTCAACGATTCCAAAAGGTTTCCGATTGTGTGCCCAACAAATTTATACCAAAACCCCCAACCAAACCATTGGCGAAAAACCATCAGTTGATGGGATATTTCTATAAGCTTAAACTAGACAAAATGATGATTCGAACTGTTTTTAAATTCAATAAAAACAGTAAGATGTGTTGTTATTACACTTTGTGTAATTTGTCTCTTGCTGTAAACGGGCCGACGAGGTAGAATAAGGCATGGAAGTGAGTTTTGACGATACCGACCTTGATGAATTGGAAACGAACCCTCGCTTCTTTGCTGGCTTCTCGCCTCCAATCGTAAAAGGCTTCAGAAAAGTCATGCAAGCAATCCGCTCAGCAAAAGATGAGCGAGATTTATACAAAATGAGGGGCCTTCGTTTCGAAAAACTACAAGGAGACCGTCAAAAGCAGCATTCGCTGAGAATAAACGATCAGATGCGATTGATCGTTGAAATTCGTGAAAGTGGGCAAGATCGCAAGATAATCGCAGTCATTGAGATTGTCGATTATCACTAACGGGGGACATGACATGAATTATAGACAACCAGCAGAGGCTTTTCCGCCCGGAGAATTTCTCCGTGACGAGCTTGAAGCTCGCGGTTGGAATCAGGCTGAATTCGCAGATATTATTGGTCGCCCCGCTAGACTTGTTAGTGAAATCTTAGCCGGAAAAAGAGGCATTACACCTGAAACGGCTATCGCTATTGCGGCAGCTTTAGGGACAAGCCCTGAGTTCTGGATGAATCTAGATGCGTCCTACCAATTATTTCGTTCACAGCCTGCTCCTGAGCGAATAGCTAAGGAAGCGGCATTGCGGGAAAAGTTTCCTGTGCGCGAAATGATAAAGCGCGGATGGATACAAGCGTCCCAGAATTACGACGTTCTTGAAAGCTCTGTTTTTGCATTTTTTGGAATAAATTCCATAGATGAGAGCCCCGAGCTGGTTCATGCAGCGCGAAGGAATTATAGCGAAACTCTTTCACCGCTTCAAATCGCGTGGCTCTTCAGAGTTAAGCAGTTGGCATCTGCTGTTCAGATGGCAAAATATAACGAACAAAAGCTTAGAAATGCCCTAACTTCTCTAGAAGCACTTATGACCGCGCCTGAAGAAATAAGGCATGTTCCCAAGATTCTCGCAGAATGTGGTGTGCGGCTTGTTATTGTTGAACCTATTCCTGGATCAAAGATCAATGGAGCTTGTTTCTGGTTAAACAAAGGGGCACCCGTAATCGGTTTAACAGTTAGAGGTGATTGCATTGATCGCTTCTGGTTTGATCTTCGACATGAAATTGAGCACGTCTTGCGACAAGACGGACAAGCATCAGCCATTATTGACGATGATGATCTTGTGGTGTCCGAAGGAAGCAATGTCAGTGAAGCCGAGAATGCAGCTAATAAAGCAGCAAGAGATTTTTGTGTGCCCGACAAGGATATGACAAGTTTTATTATTAGGCTTGACCCTATTTATTCAGAAGAAAACCTTATAGGATTCTCTCGCTTGATAAAGCGGCATCCGGGAATTGTAGCAGGACAACTCCAACACAGAACAAACAAATGGTCTCTTTTTAGAAAACATCAGGTCAAAGTTAGACAGGTTATAACACAGTCAGCATTGACTGATGGTTATGGCGTAATCACATCTCTAGCAATTGATGGAGGCAGAAATGGCCACCTATAGCAAGCAAATGCAGAAAATCGTTGAGGAATATAGGTTGTCTGGTGAGCCATGGCCAGCGGCGGCTAAGGCCATGGCCGCTTGGGCGATTAGAACAGGAAGATGGGAACTTCCTCCATCTGCTGCAATAAATAAATGCGCTGAAGATTTAGCCACAGCCATGCGTGAAGAATATATGACAGACAAGAGAGGTCGTCGTGTGAGGCTCTTGCACCCCGCAACCATGCAGCGCGGTGGAGAACAAATGGTTCTTTGGGATGATATACGAACAGCCCCTAGAGAACATATGAAACTGTCTTTTCAACAACGGCGTCGAGCAATTGTTGGTGATTGCCGTCAACTAAAGACAGATGTTGATAGCTATAATGATACAAACAAAGAGGCAGAACCCATTCAAATTATTTTTGACTTCGACATGGATCTTGCTGAAATCGAGGCAGCAAACGCAGCTTAATGAGGCCTCGCATGATAACCTCAGCCCCTTGCCCCATCCTTTGGGGTAGAGCCCATCCTTTGGAGTAGAGCCAGCTTCGTCTGGCCCACTGGCGTAGCCGACCGAAGCCGAAAGCGAAAGCGAAAGCGAAGGGTGGTCGGGGCGCCGAGATTCGAACTCGGGGCCTTCTGGTCCCAAACCAGACGCGCTACCAGACTGCGCTACGCCCCGCGACCGAGCTAGGAGATAGCCTATTTCATCGCAAAGTTCAAACGTTACGTCGGGGGAAAAGGGCCTAAAAAGCAGGAAAATGGCGTGACGGCGGGGAAAAGGTGAAATGACGGGGATGAAGGCCCGGATTTTGGCGAAAGACAGCCCCCTTTTGCGCTGAATATAGTGCGCCTCAGATAAAATGATCATCAGCGTGGTGCTTCTATACGGGCCGCAAAGCGGCCCCGCACCTGCGGCGCGAAGCCCAGCGGCGTCTGAGCGACCGCATAAAATGATTCATTTTATGCGATATACTGCTCACACTTCAAAAGTTGGGGATGTCGTATATAAAAAGGGTCATTCCGGCGAAAGCCGGAATCCAGTCCCTAACCTTCCGCTTGTCCCAAACGGCTGGGTTTGATGAGTCTTATGCCGCGTGGACACGGTGCGCCTAGATTCCGGCTTTCGCCGGAATGACCCTTTTAGGAATACGTTTTCCCAAACTCTTGAAGGGCGAGATGTATAGGTCATAATTTTGCCGTGCTGCGCGGTTTGAATGGGGACTTCTCTAGCCGGATGGATAGGTTTCATGACGATGCCCCACATTACCGAACGCGCCTCTTCCCTTTCTGTTGCCATCTGCTGGCTTTGTGTGATGGCGGCCTCGCCTGCTTTGGCGGGGAGCGGGACGCTGGGGCCGCAAATCGATTTGAAGCCGCACCAGACTTTTACCGGACGGTTTGTGCACGAGCATCCGGTTGACGGGTTTGCGGCACCGCTGCGTAGCGAGGGGCACTTTGAAGTGGATGGCAAGAACAAGATTGTTTGGGCCATCGAAAAGCCGATGATGACAACCACCACGATTACGGATGACGGGCTGACGCAAGGGGTCGGTGGCTATACGCTGCTCAAAATCTCGAACGACAAGATGCCGTTTCTGGCAGAGTTACAGCGCGATCTGTTGTGGGCGTTGAGCGGCAAGTGGAGCAAGCTTGAAAAGGACTTCACCGTCACCCAAAGCGGAAGTGCCGGCGCGTGGACGGTCACCGTCACGCCCAAAGAAACCGGCACCACAACGCGCAAACCGTTTCGCCAACTGGTCGCCAAAGGAAGCCGCTATGTCGAGCAGGCCGACCTGATCCTGCCCAGCGGGGTTACGGATCATTTGACTTTTTCGGGACAAACGGTGGGGCCGTAGGGAACAAGCTTGAGTTTATATCGTATAAAATGATTCGTTTTATGCGATTGCTCAGATGCCGCTGTGCTTCGCGCCATAGGCGTGGGGCCGCGTTGCGGACCGTAGTGCGCACCACGCGGATGGTCATTTTGTCTGAGGCACGCTATACAAACAAAGAGACCTCTCGCGGTACAAACGCGGAGGCCTCAGAAATTCGGAAAGAACGAATGGTTTAGCGGACGTAGACGTGGACTTCGGCAGTCTGGGCGTCGGCGGTTTGTGTGTTGCCCATGGAAATGCGCGAAGGGGCGAGGCCGAGTTGGACCAGCGCACGCTTGACGCCTTCAGCGTTGCGCGCGGCAACTTCTTGTTCCTTGGCGAGCTCGGCAGGATCACCGCTGGTCGGCGTAACAGAAACAATCGAGAACTCGGTATCAGGCTTGCGCTGCAAAGCCGTGCCCACCGCCGAGGAGAGTTGTTGTTCGTACTCGACGTTTGGCTGGTTATAGCGAATCAAAACAAGCAAACGGCCCAGCGATGGGGCCTCGGGGTTCGAACCAGTTACAAGCGGTGCTTCACTGCCCTTACCTGACTCCTGAATGTAATCACGCGGCGACATCGGCGCAGGGCCAACCCTTCCCGCCGACGTGACCGGCATAGAAGGCGCGGCAGAAGGTGTCGGCGCATACGAGGACCGCTGGCTTCCGGAAACCTGCGGCAAGGACATGATCGGCGACGGAGTCACAATGACGGGGCGATTGGCCATACTGCTGCCCAGAAGCTCGCCACGTGTGATGGCGAAGGCCAAGGCCTGCAGGTTCGACCGCTCGGTCGTCAGATAGGTCGTTTGACGTTGAATGTCATCGGTAACCTGATTGCGCAGATAGTCGAGCTGCACAACCATACGGCTGACCTCATCACGCAGGAGCTTCAGCTGGTCGTGATCTTCATCGACCGCGCCAGAGAGCAGGAAGCCTGCCTGAATGGACTCGAGCATATACGAAGACAAAGACGCATCAGCCGCAACCGAGGTTTGGAGCGAGTTCAAGCGATTGAGCGAGTTGGTTACTTCGTTCAAGCTGGCCTCGGCCTCTTCCCACTGGCGCAGGAGGATCGGGTTGCCGCGCGTGGTGCCGTTTTGCAAGCGTGCCGTGATGGCGGCAACCGTGCTGTGATACTGCACCGCACCGGCAGCACCATTCGAGCGCAGCAAGGAAAACTCGCTGGCGTTCAGATTGACGGAAGAGCGCAAACGCAAAACCTCGTCGCGCAATTCAAGGGCGCGATTGCCAACCAAGGTACCGCTGGACGGACCGAAGGAAGCAAGCGGGTCGTTCGGACCACCACTGGTCACAGCCATCGGCATTTCAGCCGGAGGCAAACTGGCCATCGCCTGTGGCGCGCCTGTATTAGAAGACGGCATCTCTTCAGTGGCGAGGAGAGCCTGATCCGCATCCACCGAGGCGAAGTCAGGAAGCTTCGTCGTTGAGCGCGGACTCACATTTCCGATGGCGGCCCATGCGGGCGAACCACTTGAAAGAACAACGGCCATAAGGGCGGCCAACACAATTTTGCGGAGCATCGCAAATCCCTTCGTTTGCATCACGTTACACTCTTTCACACCATCTTGATCGATTCGCCAAGAGGAAGTCTGGGCAACCCCCTCTCTTATAAACATAGTATGTTTAAAGGCAACCGATAGAAAATCCAAGCACTCTGATCTCGACTCGTTTACAGTGTAATATGTTAACACCTTGATAACAAGGGACTCGACATCAGCTTCTTGTGGCCCTAAAGCCACAGGTGGCCGAGAACATAACCGGACGCGACCCAAATGACAACTGAAACCATGCACCCCGCCTCTTCCAAGGCCTCCCCAGCCACCCAGCGAGTCGTTTTGGACGACGAGGCGGAGGTCCGGCTCGACCGATGGTTTAAAAGGCACTATCCCGCCCTGACTCACGGGGAGCTTCAAAAGGCCCTGCGCTCAGGCCAAATTCGGCTGGAGGGCAAGAAAACCGAGGCTTCCGCACGGCTTCAGGCAGGCCAGACCCTGCGCCTGCCCCCATGGTTAAGGGACAAAACGGCGGCGGCGGTGAAGGCCGAAGGCGGTAAAAAACCCATCCGCAACCCCGAAAAGCTGAAAAGCATGGTGCTTTTTGAAGACAAAGACGTCGTGGCCTTGAATAAGCCTGCGGGTCTAGCCGTTCAGGGGGGAACAGGGCTTAAGGAGAATCTGGACGACAGCCTGATGGTTTTTAGCCCCGACGAGCAAAGCCGCCCCAAGCTGGTTCACCGGCTTGACCGCGATACCAGCGGCGTTTTGATGATCGCCCGTACCCCACTGGCGGCCACGCGTCTGGCAGCTTCTTTCCGTGAGCGGTCGACTCAAAAGATTTATTGGGCCATTACCTGCGGCGTACCAGAGCGCAGCTCGGGCCGAATCGACGCGCCGCTGATCAAAAAGGGCCAGATCATGCATGTGGCTCAAGACGACGAGCTTGAAGAAGCGCAATCAGCCGCGACTCTTTACAAAGTCGTCGAGGCCGTCGGCAAGAAAATGGCCTTTGTCGCGCTTTGGCCGCTGACAGGGCGCACGCACCAGCTGCGCGTGCATCTGGCGCATTTGGGCACGCCAATCTGGGGCGATCCACTTTACGGCGAGTCGGCAAGCGCAACCGCACTGGATGATGAAAAAGAAGCGGCGTTTTCGGGCCTTGGCCTTGGAAGCGGGTTGCATCTTCATGCAAGACGGCTCATCATACCTCATCCAAGGAAGGGAATGATCGATGTCACGGCCCCGTTGGGGCCGCAGATGCGCCACACATGGCGTAGTCTCGGTTTTTCCGACAAGGCGAAAGTCTCGTTCGACGACGTCTAAAACACCCCCTACCCCCAAGGAGGCCCCAATGAGCAAGAAAGTTTTCCAGAAGACAAAGGCTCCCTCTCTGACGCGCCGCCTTTTGACGGGGCTTGGCGTTGTCGTTGTGGCGGGCGGCGCGGGGCTTGGCCTTTATCTTTCGACGCTGGATACCGAAACTTTTCGTGCGCCAATCGAGCAAAGCTTCAAAGACAAGACAGGCCGCACACTGAAACTGGCGGGGCCGATTGGCTGGAGCTTTTCACTTTCGGACGGGATCAGCCTGTCGCTGGCGGATATTTCCCTTGGCAATCCCGCATGGGCCAGCCGCGCCGATATGGCGCGTATTGGCAAGGCGAAACTTGATCTGGCCCTCCTGCCCCTGCTCGATAAAAAGATCGACGTGAAAGCTTTCGAGCTGGTCGATGCGGACATCCAGCTTGAGACAGGCAAAGGCGGCGCGGCGAACTGGGATTTTTCTACGGCTACGGCACAGCAGCCCGCGACAACCGCAGCGGCCCCATCCGCGTCAGCGGGAAAAAGCGGCGCGCCTGTCGCCATCAATATCCAGCAAGCACGGATCACGGACAGCCGCCTTGGCCTGCGTGACGAAAACGGCAAGGTCAGCGTCTTTGACGTGCCGGACCTGACCTTGAGCGTCACCAGCAAAGGCATCAACCTGCATTTCAACGGCACGCTGTCAGGCATCAAGACAGAGCTTGACCTGAACGGCGGCACGCTGGAGACCTTCTTTGGCGAGAGCTGGCCCTTCACGCTGGAAGCCTTGGTTGACAAGATCAAACTGGAAGCGACAGGGACGCTGGGCCAGCAGGGCAAGAAAATCGCGCTGGCCAGTTTGAACGTCCTTTCCGGTTCCTCAAACCTGAGCGGCAAGCTTGACGTCGCTTTGGGCGGCACGCGGCCTTCGCTGCGCGGCGAGATCAAGAGCAGCTACCTTGACCCCGCAGACTTTGCCCTGCCCCCCGCCAGTGAAGGCGAAACTGGACAAGAGGGCAGCGCGGCGGAAGCCCAAAAGCAGGGCCCCGCACCAGCGGGCGGCGGACGGATGTTCAGCCGGGAGAAGATCGACTTCTCCGGCTTGAAGGCCGCCGATGTCGATTTGTCGCTTGCCCTCGACAAAGTCATTATGGGCGCGACGGATTTGGAAAAAGTCGAGGGCAAGCTGACGCTCAAGGGCGGCAAGCTGCTCGTCCAGCCCTTTGCCGCCACCATCGGCGGGGCCTTGGCGCAGGGCGATTTGTCCTTGGATGCCTCCGCATCCACCGCCCAGCTGATCGCCAGCTTCAAGACCAACGATATGGATTTCTCCCAGCTCTTCAAAATGGGCGGGATGGAATCCTTTATCTCGGGCAAGAGCAGCATCGACATCAGCCTCTCCTCCTATGGCCAAAGTGCCTATGACTTCGCCGCGCATGCCAACGGCACCGTCGACGCGCTGATGGATCGCGGCGAGATTTCGCAAAGCGTCATGAGCGAGGTCGGCAGCGGCCTGCTTCAAATCTTTGCCCCCGGCGTCGGCTCCATCAGCAAGCCCGGAGTCAATTGCATGGCGGCGCGTTATGTCATCACGAACGGCCTTATGGATACCAAAGGCCTTCTGATTGATACCGATATGACGACGGTGGCAAGCAAAGGCTCCATCAACCTGCCAGAGGAAACGCTGGGCCTGAGCCTCTTCACGCGGCCAAAGGGTCTTGGCCTTGGCTCCATGATCCCGCCGATGCAGGTTGCGGGCACGCTCTCGCAGCCCAAGTTCACGCTGGATGCGACAAGCGCGGTTCAAAAGATAACAGGCCTGATCACCAATGGCTCGGTGGGCAGCGGCGATCAAAGCGGCGTGCCGACGCTGGTGCAGGTTGCAGGCAAGAACACTTGCGCCGCCACGCTGGACGCCCCGCAAACCGCCGCCCCCACGACAGCCTCGCCGCTTCTTCCTGACTCGGCCAAGAACGCCGCCGATGTCGTGAAGGAAACAGGCTCAAAACTGTTGAAAGGGTTGTTTGGGAAGTAAAGACAACCTCCCCCTCGTCTTTCCGGAGAAACTTTCTCTTCGACGCCCCTTCGCGGCGAAAGGAAGTTTAATCCGGAACCCAGCCGATCTCTGAAACAGTCGCTGGGTTTGTGAAAACAGGCTTGTAGCCTGTTTTCATCCTCCGGACTGCGGGCCTTACGGCCCTCCGCGCGAAACGTATACGTTTCGTCGGATCTGCGCACCTCAGCCCTGACGGGCTTCGGCACTTGTCCGGAAAGACGATTTTTTATTTAAGCAACGGAAACCCCCACGATGAAACACCGCAAAGAACAAGGACCTGCCCTTTACACGCTCAAGCAAGAGGAAGGCCGCATCGGGATTGAGCGCAATGGACGCTGGCTGATGACGCCTGCGGGCAAGCCCTATGCCCTGCCGACGCTGCCGCTGGCGCAAGAAATCCTGAAGGAATGGCAGGCGCAGGGGGAAAAGATCAACCCGCTGACCATGCCGCTTTGTCAGCTTGCCTCAACCGCGCTCGACATCATCGGCAAAGATCGCGCCAAGATCACGGGCGGGCTTTTGGCCTATATCGGCAGCGAGCTTCTCTGCCACCACGCCGAAGGGCCGCAGGACCTGATCCAAAAGCAAAACGACGTGTGGCAGCCCTATCTGAACTGGGCCCGCGACCGCTATGACATCGCGTTTAAAACGGGCAGCGGCATCATGCCGATTGAACAATCAGGCAGTATCGCGCCGCGCCTTGAAAAAGTGATCGACGCAATGGACGACTTCGCACTTGCGGGCCTGAGCAGCGCGACGGACAGCGCGGGCTCACTCATTCTCGGGCTCGCTTTGGCGGAAGGCTTCCGCACGGGTAAGGCTATTTTCGAAGCCGCCGAACTCGACGCGCTTCATCAAGCGATCAAATGGGGCGAAGACCCCGCCGCCGCCGCCAAACAAGACACCATCCGCGCCGACCTTCAGGCGTGCGAGAGATGGTTTGGGTTGCTGCGGGGATAGAAAACGCCCCACGACTCCCCCCTATTTTGCCCTCGTTTTCGTTTGAGAAAAATCCCTTTAGAATCAACGAATCGAGGAGAAAATGGGCTCTGTGACGCACGCGAGGCGTAACTTTGTACGCTCGCAGGTCTGTTCGGGAGTCTTTTTAGGCTAACTCGTTGATATATAACAGGTTTCTTAAATTCGAAGCCCATAAGTAACTCATTGATTTTAAACGATTTTCCAAATCATCTCCCTGAAGGGGCAAAATTTGACGAAAGTTTCGTAGTTCAGCCCTCCCTCCCCCACCCGCTTCATTGCTTTCGCCGAAACGGTACGCTAGAAAGGCAGCATTATTCTTCAGGCTTTCGAAAGGAAACAGATTATGGATAAGCAAGAAGTTGACAGTTTAACTATCGAAAGAATGGTTCACAACGCTATCGCCGTTGATGGTGTCGATTTTCGACGTAGTAACAGGGAAATCCTTGCCGGATATTTGCGGGATGAAGGCGGTCACGAAAAGCTCGTCGAAACCACCTTCGCTTTTATTGACACCCACAAAGAAAACGCGGATCCTCTTATCCGCGAAAGAGCACATAAAACCGAAGCGGCAATTTATGCAGCGGTGCCTTTTATTCTCCAGCCCCACGACATCACCTATCTCTGGCTCGACGCCGCCCAAGAAACGGATGGATCAGTCCGCGCCGCGATTCAGTCAACGATGGGAACAATTATCGACAAACGGTTTGATCTTGTTACGCCGGAAACGGTGAAGGAGATAACCAAAACTGTGATCACAGAGGACCGATGGAACGCACGAATCCTAGTAGGCCAAAACCTCGATCTTGTCTTAAGAAAAGAAGAGAGCCGTGGTCGCATTGTCTCTGTGTCTCCCGTCCTTGCTATGTTTCGCCAAGCTATGGGCCATACACATCCAGAAGTAAGGAAAAATGTCATCAATGGTTGCGACTGTCTCGTCCCCTTTGCTGGCCCCGAACACATGAACACGCTTGCTGCGCTTATTGTTGGCCCTGCCATTTTCGATGATGAGCCAGACGTCCGCCGCTGCGGACAGCAGGCCACCGAAGACGCAATCTACAAAAATCCCTCTATGGTCATGCCCATAGCCCGCTATATCAAGGAAAGAGAAGCAGCGGCCGCACGTTCGCCCCAAACAGTGATTGAATTAAGCAGAACAAAGAAAGCCTGTAGGAACGGTATGGCCGCGCTGACCGACGCCTTGTTTCCGAAGTAATCAAATCGTCGATCGGGATCTTTTCTTATCACCCTCCCCTTGCGGGAGGGTCGATATTTCGGCTCGCAAAGCGAGAAGAAATATCGGGGAGGGGTAAAGAAACAGTCGCGCAGAAACAACTATAGTCATTCCGAATAATTTCCGAAGACCTCCCTCTCTCGTCTTTCCGGACAAGCGGGTCGCGCTTTGCGCGAAACGCGCAGATCCGGAATCCAGTGAATGTCTCAAAGAGAAACTGGATTCCGGATTAAACTTTCTTTCGCCGCAAGCGTCGAAGAGAAAGTTTCTCCGGAAAGACGAGGGGGCAATTACAAGGCATACGGAAATTATTTTGTCTGACTATAACCCCTCCCCGAAATTGCTGACGCAATTTCTCCCAGCCCTTGGCCTCGACGCCCTTCGGCCTCAAGCCCGCAAGGGGAGGGTGCTTTTAGTGTGTCAGTTCACAGACGGTTTGGTTTAGCTGGAGGACTGCTTCATCGCAAAGCTCCGCGCAGTGACGGCGGGGAACAGGCTTACCCCTGCCCTGCTTTATCGCTGAACAGATCGGCTTTATCGGTTTTGTTTTTCCATTCGTCGGCGTCGGCGGGGACGTCGGTTTTGTGGGTGAGGTTCGGCCATTTGCCGGAGAACTCACGGTTCACCTCCGTCCACTTTTCGGCGCGGGGGTCGCTGTCGGAGACGATGGCCTCCGCCGGACATTCGGGTTCGCACACGCCGCAGTCGATGCACTCGTCGGGATTGATGACGAGCATATTCTCGCCCTCATAAAAACAATCAACAGGGCACACTTCCACACAATCCATATATTTGCAGCGGATGCAGGCTTCGGTCACAACGTAAGGCATGGCAATAAGTCTCCAAAAACAAAAGGTATCTAATCCCCCCGACTCTTACCCTGCCGCGCGGGGCCGCGCCAGTATTTTTTGCACAAAAACCAAAAAGGCCCTTTGCGTCCCAGCCCGTTAGGGGCAAACTTCCCTATGAAACCGTGATTCTATCTGTCCCCAATGAAGGGAGATGCTGCCATGTCCACAGTCCAAGCCATCTTGATCGGAGCCTGCCTCATTGCGGGCAGCATCATTCTATCCCAAGGCCTGCCCGCCGCACAGGCCTCAACAGGAGGGCCCTATCAGCTTATGCAACACAGCAACACGACCGCCAATGTCGGCGTGTTCCGCATCGACACCTCATCGGGCGATGTCAGCTATTGCTTCCTCACCCAGAGCAATGAACTTGTTTGCAGCAAATCCGTAAGGTAACCCGAGTTATATGTCTCTCCCCCCTTGGCGGGGGAGAAAGCAAAATCTTAGGCTTACGAAGTAAGTCTTAGATTTTGCAAGAGTGGGGGTAATAACCGGCTGCGTCTTACCCCATCGCCAGCAAAATCTAAGACTTGCCAAGAGGCAAGCCTAAGATTTTCCATCCTCTCCCGCCGAGGGAGAGGAAAGAAACCGCATCATTCTTGTTAAGGGTACCCCCATGCTTTTCGCCTCGCTTTCTGCTAAAACGCCCACCTCTGCTATCGCCCTGACCGCACTTACGCCTTCGGCTTTTGCCAAGTGGGCCGCGAAGGAATCCGAGGCTGTGCGCAACTGGTTTGCTGCCAATGGGTTTGACGGCAAAAGCGCGGGGTCGTCCGCGCTGATCCCCAGCCATGATGGGCATCTCTCCCGCGTCATCGTGATTTTAAGTGAGCCCGCCAGCTTGTGGGACCTTGCCGCCCTGCCCGCCAAGCTGCCAGAGGGAACCTATAGCCTCGACGGGATCAAAAAGCAGGACGACGAAGAAAAGCTGGCTTTGGGATGGCTGCTCGGCTCACACCGCTTCACGCTTCATAAAAAGGGTGAGGAAAAGACGCTGACCCTCTGCGTTTCAAAGAAGTGCCCTACACAGGCACTCACCCACATGGCCGAGACAATTGCCCAAACGCGTGATCTGATCTCTACCCCCGCCGAGGAAATGGGGCCGCAGGAGCTGGCCGCCGCCGTGCAGGAACGCGCCAAAACCTATGGAGCCAAGGTTTCGGTGATTGTCGGCGATGATCTTTTGAAAAAGAACTACCCATCCATTCATGCCGTGGGCCGCGCCAGCCACCGCGCGCCGCGCCTGATCGACCTGACATGGGGCAACCCGAAGCATCCGCTTGTCACGCTGGTCGGCAAGGGCGTGTGCTTTGATACCGGCGGGCTTGACCTGAAATCGGGCAGCGGCATGTATTTGATGCGCAAGGATATGGGCGGGGCCGCCGTCGCGCTGGGCGTGGCCACGATGGTGATGCAACGCAAGCTGCGCGTGCGGTTGCGCCTGCTTATCTCCGCCGTCGATAATGCGATCAACGAAAAGGCTTTTCGCCCCTCGGACGTGGTGACGATGCGGGGTGGCCTCACGGTCGAGATCGGCAATACGGATGCCGAAGGGCGGATGATTCTGGCCGATGCGCTGACCGAAGGAGCCAGCGAAAAGCCCGACCTACTCATCGACTTTGCGACCTTGGGCGGGGCGCGAGGCATCTTTGGCGAAGCCATGGCCTCGCTTTTCACCAAGGACGATGCGCTGGCTCGCGAGCTGATGAAAGCGGGCGAACAGACAGAGGATTTCATTTGGCGGCTGCCGCTTCACCCCTCTTATGCCGAAAAGCTGAAGACGCCGTTTGCGGACCTCAATTCCTGCCCGCCCGCGCCTTATGGAAACGCCATGATCGCCGCCGCGTTTTTGGAAAAGTTTGTGGAAGAAGCCCCGCGCGCGCTGCATCTTGATTTCATCGGATGGCAGGCAGCAAGCAAAGCGGGCCGCCCCGAAGGCGGCGAGGCCATGACGCTCCGCGCTGTTTTGACTTTCCTTGAAAAAAGGTACGCATAAGGCGGAACGATAACGGTGAAACAAGGCTCGTTTCATCTTTTAAATGAAGAAGATGAATCGTGAAAGCGTGTTTCGGCTAAGCCTGTTCACGACAAAGAACAACCCCTGAAATTTGCAAGATTGGTAAATTCTCTCTCTTGCGAATCAAGGACGAAAGACACACACTCCGGCATCGACTTTTTCTCCTCTTCTCCTGCACAAACTTGACAAGGAATGGTATCGTGAGCACGCAACTACAAGCATTGGAATTATGGCGTAACAGTTTGGTGGCAAGCGTCCGTGGCGATTCTCCCGA
The DNA here is from genome assembly GCA_028683655.1 of Alphaproteobacteria bacterium. GTDB lineage: Bacteria > Pseudomonadota > Alphaproteobacteria > UBA9219 > UBA9219 > UBA8914. The sequence goes on along the minus strand of JAQUHK010000021.1, from coordinate 5,721 downwards.
TTTGTCGGCGCGCCAGATGGCGCTTATGCTGTGCGTTTATCTGGGCGAAGGCCCGCACACCGTCCGTGGCCTCGCCAAGGACCTGCGCATCTCCAAACCCGCCGTCAGCCGCGCTCTGGACCGCCTTGGCGAGCTGGGCTATATCCGCCGTGAGCGTGACGAGCTGGACCGCCGCAACGTGCTGGTTCAACGCACAACAGCTGGCAGCAAATTCCTGGTTGATTTTGCCAGCCTGATCCAGTCAGCCCAAACCGCCGCCGCCGCGATCCCCGAAACCCAGACACTGGACTTTGCCCTTGAAGCCATGAGCGCGACCAACGCCGCCCTGTCTTCCGTGAAGGAGGAGGCCACACAGCCCCAGACGACATGGACCGACATCGCCGCGTAATTTTCCCTTTCATCGCAGCGATTTTTTGGTACCCTGCTGCGCCATGACAGACACCACAGACCTCGACCCACGCTTTAACGCTTTCCGGCCCGATCTGGCCGATCTGTCGCTTAAGCCCTTTGTCACGTCGGTTCGCTTTGTCGAACCGACTTTGCATCAATGCGTGCGCGGCGTCCTGCCGCTCTATGAATCCCCCAGCGAACAGGCCCTACGCCTGAGCGAAGTGCGCTACGGCGAGTTTCTGGACGTGTTCGAGACGCGCGAGGATGGTTTTGCGTGGGTCCAGAGCCGCAACGACCGCATCGTCGGCTATATCCGGCATGAGGGAGCCCTCAACCAGTCCATCGCCGCGCTGATGAACCGCGTTTGCGCCTTGCGCACCTTCGTGTATAGCGAACCGGACTTTAGCTCTCCCGTGCGCGATTGCCTGACGCTGGGCTCCTATATCAGCCTTGATGGCGAGGCGGGCGATTTTTACCCGCTGGCCAGCGGCGGCTATATCTTCAAAAGACATGCCGCCCCCTCCGACGAGGTCTTTTACCGCGATCTGGTCTTCACGGCGGGGCAACTTATGAACGTGCCCTATCTGGTCGGCGGGCGCACGCCGCTGGGGCTCGATGCGGCGGGGATGGTGCAGCTCGCGCTCGACATCGCCGGGATTGATGCGCCCAGTGCCATCGACCAGCAACAGGCGCAGCTCGGTGCGCCCCTGCCCTGTCACTGGCGCGATATGGTCTGGCGGCGTGGCGATATCGTCTTTTTCAGCGGGCCACGTGCACATGTCGGCCTGATGACCGGCACAGATCACCTGATCAGTGCCTCGCCCTTCCATATGAAAGTGACAACCGAGCCGCTGATGGAAGTCATCCGTCAAGGCTACCGGATCGTGGCGGCAGGCCATCCCGCATGAACTATCGCCACGCCTATCATGCCGGTCATATCTGCGATGTCGTCAAGCATGCGACGCTGGCCCTGCTGATCGCCTATATGCAGCGCAAGGAAAAAGGCTTTGCCCTTTTGGACACGCATGCAGGCTATGGCCTTTACGATCTACACGATGAAAAAGCCCAAAAGACCAAAGAGTCCGAGGCGGGCATCGTCCCCTTATGGAAAACCTTTGGCGGTGAGGACGGGTTGGAGCCGCCGGAGCTGCTGGCCGCCTATCTCCGGTGCCTGAAAAACCTGAACCCCGACGGCGAGCTGCGTTTTTATGCAGGCTCGCCCTTTCTGGCGCGGCAGATGCTCCGCCCGCAAGACAGGTTGATCGCTTGCGAAGCCCACCCCGATGATTTTGCCGCGCTGCGCCGCACCGTCCTGCCCGAAGCCGACCGAAAGAACGTCCAGCTTCATCACCGCGACGGCTATGCCGCGCTCAAAGCCTTTTTGCCCTTTGCCGAAAAGCGCGGCCTGATCCTGATCGACCCGCCCTATGAAAAGCCCGACGAGGTTGACGCGCTTCTCAAGGCCCTGATGCTCATCAACGAACGCGCCCCACAGGTGACCGTCGCCATCTGGTATCCCGTCAAGGACCGCCCGACCCTGTGGTCGTTTCACGAAAGACTGCGCGAGGCCAAACTGGGCGAGGTCCTGATCGCCGAGTTCCTCTTTCAGCCAGAGCTTCGCGCCGACAGGCTCAACGGCACCGGCTTCGCCTTTGTGAACCCGCCCTTTATCCTGCAAGAGCAGCTCACCGCCCTCTTCCCCCTCCTGCACCAAACGCTTGAAACAGGCATGGGCGCGGAGGGGTCGATTTTAACCATGCTCTAGGCTTTTACAGCCCTTTAAAACAAGAATTAGGACATTAGGTCTAAAAACACTATCCCCTAAACCCCAGCGCGACGATGAAACTTTCGGCGCTGTCGGCGCGGCTGGAGGCGGGCTTGGCGTGGCGGACTTTGGTGAAGTTCTTTTTGAGCTGGTCGAGCAAGGTTTTCTCGGCCCCGCCTTGGAAGTATTTGCACACAAACGCGCCATTCGGGGCGAGAATCTCCATCGCGAAATGCGCGGCGTTTTCGGCAAGCCCCATGATGCGGATATGGTCCGTTGCCGTGTGGCCTGTGGTCGAGGGTGCCATGTCGCTCAGCACAAGGTCCGCCTGCCCGCCCAGAACCTCTTTGAGCTTGTCGGGTGCCTCATCGGCCAGAAAATCCATGTTCAAAATCTCGGCCCCGTCCAGCGGCTCCATCGGCAAAATGTCAAGCGACACCAGCTTGCCCTTCGCGCCGATCCGTTTGGCCACGATTTGCGACCAACCACCGGGAGCCGCGCCCAGATCGACCACGCGGGCTCCCGTTTTGATGAAATGAAACTGCTCATCCAGCTGAATGATTTTAAACGCCGCCCGCGAGCGATAGCCCCGCTCCTTCGCCTCGGCAACATAGGGATCGTTAAGCTGCCGCTTCAGCCAGTTGGCCGAGGAGACAGACCGCTTCTTGGCCGTCTTGACGCGCACCGCCTCCCGCCTTTTGGACGAGATTCCAACGCCGCTTGATCCTGTTTTCTTATCAGCCATACTGTTAACCCTATACTTTTTATGCAGATCATAATTCAAAAATTGAGTCATTCCCGCGAAAGCGGGAATCTACCTGTTGACGTTATCCCTTGGGATCAACGTGGATCCCCGCTTTCGCGGGGATGACGCAGTTTTTTAGACCTTGCCTCCAACTCTTCATGTCCGAGCAGGTTAATCAAAAACTTTTTCATATAAACTCTACACAAACGGGAATGAATATGATAGGAAAACCTCCTCTTTGGCCGATTGGGAGATCGTCTAGCGGTAGGACAGCAGACTCTGACTCTGCTTACCGTGGTTCGAATCCACGTCTCCCAGCCAAAGAAAGCGTTCCCCGAAGGGGGGGCGGTTTCTTTGGATCGGAGGCTAAAGACGAAACACAGGTTCGACCAAACAGTCCGGTGGACTGTTTGGCGCGCAGGGCCGAAGGCCCGCAGGGCGATTTTCCATTTGGATAGAAGAAATATTCTTAATAACACTTAAAGAAATGACTGGTAAATTTCAGGCTGTTCTGCCGCAATTCTATTCGGGTGATTCATGCAAAAGAACTTCATTCTCGTTGTTGCTTCCTTTTTTTTGGCTTTGATTGCCTCACCAGCACAGGCCGGAACGCATAGTTCTGGAGATTCTTGTGTGGCGGCACAGGTTGGTGCCACAGAGATGAGCGCTGATCAAACAGGGATCATTGGTTGTTTCAAGACAGCTGCAGGAAGCACAAGCTATATCTGGAAAAACACTTCGGGGGGCGGAATCGGGCAGTGTTATTCAGCAAGGGCTAATTTTTCTGACGGGCCTGTTACCCTTTATCCTACAGGAGGCTTTTCGACGAGCCCATCTGTGTCCGATGTTGTTGGTGCTGGGTTTTATACGACAACATCTTCGGACTTTACGTCAATATTTGGCTCAACTGCGGGGACATCATTCGGGACCTTTGGAACGGGAGTAGCAGGAGTATACTGTAAGACGGGTTATACACGAACGGGATGTTCCGGATATGGAAGCCAGACCGTTACAGTTGGCGCAGATGACGTAATCCCGACCTATGAAGCAGATCGTTTTTATATAGGAAAAATGGGGTGCTATATGGCCGGTGCTCCCGGCCCATCGACGGGGACTTGGTCAACGACTTATAACGGTTATATGGATATTGTCTGTTGCAAGTCTGAGTGACTGATAAGTGAAATCGTCCCCTTTTCGTTAGCCCATGTGCTGACCTTCTTCGACAATACCCCCCTCCTCAACACAACGATTCTGACAGCCACAACCGAACACAACGGCAAGTCGGCCCAACACTCGACCTTGGTAAAGCCAATAACAAACTGCATCGTGGCCTGCACGCCACTCCTTGAGTTTGAGACAAATGCGAGACGCTGCCTTTTCCACAACCTTCAACAAACTCTTTTTCAAACACTGATCGAAAACTACCGACAATCTTCCGAACAAAGACGGCCAAGATTTTACCCCACTGCCCCTATCGGGGTTGAAGAGCTCCTCATGCCCAACGTCCATAATTGGTATGACTATTACCGAAACCCTATGCCCACACGCTACGCCATAGCAGACGGCGATCTTAATTTCGGCAGATGCCCCATCCGTATTGCACAGGTTTTTAAGTATCCCTTGCAACACGGAACCATCAAAGCAACGTCAGATTTTTCAAAACGCTGAAAACGAGGCTGGCCCCATTAACACTCTTTTTATCAGGTTTCGATCACAATGCACCTCGTTGCGTTGCGCATCATCCAATCCTGATGAGAGAAACAGATGAATTTCTTTAATGACAAAAATTTAGGACTGCGCTTGAAAGAGGGCAAGGTTTCTTCCAAAGAGAAGTTTCTCTATTTACTGGCCTTCGTGTTTATTTCATCCATCTTTCTGTCTTACACCTTTCTTTCCTATACTTTGCCAGAAAACATAAACATGTGGGATACGTACACTGACATTGCTGAGTTGCTGATTAATCTTTTTGGTACATTCTGGTGCTATAGAACCAATCGTTCAGGCGATGATAAAGACTTCATCGAGAGGTTCATATGCATCGGATTTCCCATTGGGGTACAAGCCATAGTTTTGGGGATTGGCGCGACTCTATTGCTGGGCATAATTTTTATGACCACCAATACAGACATCCAAGAAACGAGTTCAAGCAGCGTGTATAGTTTGTTAGCAACCACGTTAGTTGCACTATATTTCTATACAAAGATGAACTCGACTTTGAAGTTGTTTGCAAACAAATAAGGCTAGCTAGGACGCATGAGGAGCACCGGCTTTCTCCCCCTCCCCACGCCCCATGGCGATGGCGCGGCGGAGGGCTGACTCGGCTTCGCGGATGCGGGGGATGTAGTCGAAGCCGCGCGTGAAGGGATCGCTGTTGGCACCGTCCTCTTGCGAACGGGCGCGTGTGAACAGAAGGCTGCCGCTTCCGTCCGCTTCTTCTGTAAAAGTCATCTTTTCATCAAGGCCAGCTAGCGGGAAGCTGCGCAGCTCTTGCTTGGCCCCTTGAGCAAAGATAAGGGCGCGGCGCGTTGTGATGGCAAAAAGCGTGCGTCCAGCTTTCTTGCGAATGGAAAATGGCTTGCCAAGCAACCAGACGCCTATGACGATAAAGGGAAGGCCAAAAAGAGGAAACACGATAGCCATCACAAGGGCTATGCCCGACGGTATTTTCTCGAAATTGCCCAAAACACCGGCAAGAGCCATGAACTCCCAAAAACAGGCAAACGCCGTCCACGGAATGGCAAAGAAAAAAATGGGCATCGCCGCCCGCATGACACGCGCAGGAATGGGTTGCCCCGTCCACAGCAACCGCTCGTCCCCATCA
>JAQUHK010000140.1 GCA_028683655.1 Alphaproteobacteria bacterium | reverse complement strand
AAAGATTTTTCGGGGCCTCTTCGTTGTGCGCGACGGAGGCACTTCCATCCAAAACGAGTATTTTCAGGTCTGCCTGCTCGGCGCGGGCTAACGCCCGACGGACGCCTTCGCTTTCGATCACGTCAGCGGTTTCACGCAAGCCCGCCGTATCGGCCAGCGAAACAGGATAGCCGCCAAGATCGAGGTTGACCTCTACAATATCGCGCGTGGTCCCGGGTATAGGCGAAACAATCGCCGCTTCACGTTGAACGAGCGCGTTAAGAAGACTGGATTTACCGGCGTTGGGTGGGCCCAACAGGGCGACCATGAATCCCTCACGCAGCCGCTCGCCACGGTGTCCGTCATCGAGGTGCTGACGGATAGCTTGGGCCAACGCGTTGATCGACTCTTGCTGGCCTTGCGTGATCTCCTCGGGAACCTCTTCATCGGCAAAATCTATTCCGGCTTCGAGATAAGCAAGCGTATGTATAGCTTGATCGGCCCAGCCGTTGTAAAGACGCCCCAACGCGCCGTCCATTTGGCGAAGGGCTTGCCTGCGCTGCGCTGCCGTTTCGGCATCGACAAGATCGGCTATGCCTTCGGCCTCGGTTAAATCGAGTTTGCCATTTTCATAAGCGCGGCGGGAAAACTCGCCAGCCTGAGCCAGCCGCACGCCCTCCCACGAACAAAGCATCTCCAGCACAGCGCGAACCAAAGACGGTCCGCCGTGAAGGTGAAACTCGACAACATCCTCTCCCGTAAAACTGTGCGGCCCTGCGAAAAAAAGCACGAGCGCATGGTCCATGGTTTCGCCGTTGCGCGGATCCACGATATCGCGAAGCGTCGCCTTACGGGGTTCTGGCACGTCATGGAGCGGACAAACCGTCGTCAACAGGCTTTGGGCAGCAGGGCCAGAGAGGCGCACAACAGCAACACCAGCCCGCCCCTGCGCCGAGGCTAACGCAACAATCGTGTCGTCAAAAGAGGCAGGCAAGCGAGCTTATTCCTTCTCTCGCATCCCGCCGGAGACCATGGCATTGGTCGTGTCCACGACGCCGGACATCATTTTCTGGACTTGGCCCCAGAACATTTTTTGCATGTTCTCCGCGCCCTGAAGCCCGACAGGCATCCATGTCTGAACCATCGTTTCCGGTGTCATCGCCTTGATATTTCCGATCATCTGTTGTTCAAGTTCAGCCATGACGGCTTGCTGCATCGGCTGGACATCGGGAAGTCCCATAAAGGACCTTGCTTCTTCCGGCGTGCAATCCACATTGACGGTAACCTTCATCAGCTTATCCCTTTCAAACAGTGAAGCGGCATTATAAAAAATTACTACGCAAACATCAACAAAGATGGCAGGTTGAACACGTGAAAAGAAAGTTTTTTGGGTTGATCCGATGTCTCGATTCCTGAAAGCGTGGCCCGCCGCGATCTTGTTGGCCGCGATCTTATTGATTGTCGCGCAGTTTGCGTTGACCTACACCTATCTGCATCACGAAAGAGCGATCAACTTTTGGGATTACGCCATGTACGCCAACATGGCCACCATGGCGTGGTCACAGCAAACACTGGGGCAAATGTGGGACGTCTTCACACAAAGCTTTGCCCAAAACTATAATTTGTTCTTTGCCGTTCCTTCCTTTTTCAGCTTTTCCTTTTTCGGGCCGACGCGCTCCGTTTTTATTCTGACCAATCTGCTTGTATATTTTACGGCGTTCCAAGCGGCAGCAGCGTGGGTTCTGGCGCGATGCCTGTCTTTGAAAAAAGGAGAGGCGTTTCTGTCCGCTCTTCTTTTATCCTGTCTTGTGCCTTTTGCGTGGTACCCGCTTTTGGAAGGTTATCCCGACCATGCCGCCGCCGCTTGTTTGGCCGCAGGAGTGGCCGTGGCCTTGGGATTCTCCCGTTCGTGGAAAAAGGGGGTGGCACTTGGGCTGTTTTGCGGGCTGGCGGTTGTCTTCCGGCGACACTACGCCTATGCCGCTGCGGCCTTATTCATCGTGCGCGGACTTTTCGATCTTGTCTTCTGTATCAAAGAAAGGGACCCTAAATCCGTTTGGCTCACGATACGGCACAGCCTTGTTGCGCTCTTTCCTTTTTATGTGGGGCTCTTGATCGGATTCTTTGCCGTTCTGATCGGCATGGAGCCAACCTACTTCAAGGAAATGCTGACCACGAATTATATGGAGCTGTATAAATCCTATGAAAGGCCACCGTCCTATTTCCTTCTTTTTGCGCTGGGGCGCGTGGGGTTGGGCCTTGCCGCTGCCGTTTGCGTCGGTTTTGTATGGGCCTATCGAAAGCCCGGTCCGGCAGTCAACAAGAAAACCGCAGCCTTTGTTTCTGTCTTGACCGGACTGTGGGTGCTTTTGTGGAGTCTGGGACCAGCGCAGGCGGGCGAACATTATCTGATCGCCGTATTACCGCTCTTTTGTCTGGTCGGGCTTGCCTTGCTTTTTGTTCAGCTGTGGAACTCACGGTGGCGACAAACGCTTTTGCCAGTGATCGCACTGGGACTCATTGCGAACGCAATCTATGCCCTTTGGCTAGCCCCTTCTTTTGTGTTGCCAAGCGACGCGCCGCGCTTGTCGGTTTTCTCCACGCCGCGGCCGCCTTGGGTGCGCAGCGATTATGAGGAACTGAAACGCCTTGCGCTCTATTTAGGTCAAACAACGAACGACGACGACAAAATCGTTATTGCGGGGTCATCCTTTATTTTTAATCAAGACCTTGTGCGGGCTCTTTATACGGATGTGCTGAAAAACATCCGTCCTGCCTTTCGTTTCCTGCCCGCACCAGAAAGCGATGGACAGCAACAACCGCCGCTGACGGTCTATGCGCTGGCCAATGTCTATGTCGTTGCGGTGCCGACCCAATATCATCTGGATCCCGCCGGACAAAAGGTTGTGACGGGGCTAGCGTCTCTTTTTCCGCCGCCCGCTTCCTTTTCGACGCCCTTTGCCAAAGATGATACCGAATTCCATCTGGAAAGAGGCGTGACGGTTCAGGTTTGGCGACGCGGTCCTTGGGTTTCCGCCGATTTGCATCAAGGCCTTTTGTCTATTCGGGCGTTAAGGGCCTCCGATAGGTATTGGACTCCCGTGAAGGCTGGCGGGTTTGTGGATATGGCCGAGGAGAACGGACGAGGTGCGGCCGTTTTGATCCAGCACCCTGCCGGAAGGCGAGAGACAGCCCTGTTTTACGATAAATCTCTGACGGGGGATCAAACCCTTTTGTCCTTTTCAGCGCAAAGCGAGGGGGCCTGTTCTTCACTGAGATGGACGGTCCAGATAGATCACGGCAATGGGGTCTGGTCAACGGAGCGAGACGTGCTCTTTGATCCCCAAACACAACAATATGCACTCTTTTTAGGGCCGCCGCGCCAAGATGGCTTTCTCACGCTCAAAACAAAAACGGAATCGCGGGGGGCTTGCGCCGTGGTGTTAAGGAATCTTCAAATAAGTCCTACAAACTAATAGGTTGCCAAAGAGAGGCAAGGATGGCTAGATGTTGCCCTAACTTCAAGACGGTCTGGTATCCTGATGTCACAAATCCAAATCACCACGCTGGACGGCACCATCTTTAACGCGCTTTTGGCGATGCCAGAGGGCGGGAACGGGTCAGGATTGATCCTGATCCGCGGCCTTTTTTCCAAAGACGATGCCCTTTTGGACTTAGCCAAACATTATGCCAGCCTTGGTTTTATCACCGTTTGCCCCGATCTTTTTCATCGCCAGCGCGAAGACCTTGAACAGACTCAACACCATGAAACGGATTGGGAACTCGCGGCGCGTCTTTACAAAAGTTTCGATGTCGAGGCCGGTGTCCGCGATTTACTCGGCACTTTGGCCCACATCCGGCAAATGCCCGAATGTGGCGGGAAGGTCGGCACCGTCGGCTATTGTCTGGGGGCCCGCTTGGCCTATCTTATGGCAACGCGCAGCGATGTCGATTGTGCCGTCAGTTATTACGGCGTCGGGATCGACAAAATGCTGGATGAAATGTATGACATTCGCTCCCCCTATCTGATCCATCTGGCCGAAAATGACAAATTGATGCCGCCCTCGACCCAGCAGCGCATCACGACGGTTTTAGCCAAAAACAAACACATCACGGTTCATGTTTATCCCTGTGCCGAGCACGGCTTCGCTCGAAAAAGCAGCATGGCCTATAATCCAGAGCTTGCGGCGCAGGCTAATGAAAGAACGGATTCTTTCCTGAAAGAAGTTCTTCAGGTTTAGGCGCGTTTCCAAAGCGGATCTTTCAGTTTTTCCAAAAAGGCTTCGTGCGCTTTGCTTTCTTCTTCGGCAAGCGTATGGACGCGCGGCTTTCGAAAAACACGATCAACGACTTCCTGAAGGGCGGATTCTTCGTTTTTTGTTTCCTTTGTGCCTATTTCAAAGCCCGGCTGGCGGCCGCCACACAACTCAAGATAGACATCGGCTAAAAGCCGTGCGTCAAGCAACGCGCCGTGAAAATCACGAACCGATAAATCAACCGAAAAGCGTCGGCACAGCGCATCAAGGGAAGCCGGAGCCCCCGGAAACTTTTTGCGGGCCATAGGAAGCGTATCAATGGCGCGGGCCATAGGAATGTTTTTGAATCCGCACCGCGTCAGCTCGGCATTGATAAAGCCCATATCAAACGGCGCGTTATGGATAACAAGCGGCGAGTCACCGATAAAATCAAGAAAGGCATCCACCTCGGCGGCAAAAAAAGGCTTGTCGGCCAGAAACTCTGTGGTCAGGCCATGGACGCGCGCGGCTTCATCCGGCACATCGCGCTGAGGATTGAAATAGCGGTGAAAAATCTGACCTGTTTGCAAGCTGTTGAAAATTTCAACGCAGCCGATTTCAACGAGCCTGTCGCCTTGCAGGGGATTAAGGCCCGTTGTTTCTGTATCAAGAACGATCTCGCGCATGTCAGGCTACACCTAATTTCTTGAGCAGGCGTTTGATGCGCTGCTCCGTTTCGCTTTGTGTGATTTGCGTTGATACCATAAAATCGGCTCTTTTGCGCTTTTGGTCCACAGAAAACTGATGGCGGCGCAGTTCCTTGAATTTTTCTTCGGTCATGCCCTTGCGCTGAAAAACCCTTTTCTTTTGCTCGGCGCGGGAACAAAAGACGCAAAAGGTCACGTCGCACAATTGATCAAAGCCCCTTTCGAAAAGAAGCGGGACTTCACAAACGACCGC
>JAQUHK010000139.1 GCA_028683655.1 Alphaproteobacteria bacterium | reverse complement strand
TGGCCGATGCCGATATTTTTCTGGGTGAAGAGTTTTTCGATTGAGGTGAGAATCCGGTCCGTCTGGTTTTCTTGGTGGGGCTGAGGCTGTGTGACCGGTTTCTTTTTACCTTTTTTTTCTTCAAAGGAGGAGATCAGGGCCAGACGCAGTTTTTCGTTTTCTTTTTCGACCGCAGCGCGGGCGGCAATTTCTCCGGCTTGCACGCGCTCAAGAGCCGAGGCGAGAAGGCCCGCGATTGTTTCCATCGAGGTAATCTCGTCCAGCGTGAAAATGCGCTCCGTTTGTTTCGGGAAAACGCCCAGAACGCCCAGTGTGCCGCTCGCGGTGATCAGCGGCATATAAAAGCCAGTCGCGCTGGGCATGGTCGTGGTGCCAAGGCCCGCGTTCTTCGCGTTTTCAAAGCACCACTGAAGCGCGCCGAAATCCTTGTAATAGGATTCATCGGGAATGGTGCCTAAAACGACGGCGGGGTGACCTTCCATATTCGTCATCCAGACGGTTGTCTCGGCAGTGTGGAGGCGGGAGAGATAGGTGGCGACGACTTCGGCGACCGGAAAGCGGCCTCGCGTGGCGGTAAGCTTGCGCGTCAGCTCGTAAAGAGCTTGCGTGCGCATTTCCTTGTCGCGGGCGTTGACGGCTTGCGCCTTCAGGCGCGAGGACTGCGAGGCGATGGCCCAGCCCGTCACCAGCATCATGAGAAAGGTCATGATATAGGTGCGCTCATCCGTTTCATGGACCATGACGCGTGTGGCGAAGAAGAAGTGAAAGGTCGAAGCCGCACCCAGAGCATAAAAGAGCGAGGGGCCAAGCCCTATATTCTCGGCGACCACCACGATGCCGGTCAGATAGAGCAAGGCCTGGTCCGTGCGGGTGATGACTCCGGGTAAAGCCAGCGAGGGAAGCGTGAGCGCAGCGATGATAACCGCGACGAGCAGATAGGGAAAAGGCCGCAGGTTGCGCAGCGGCTTGGTAATGGTTTTGGATTCAAGCTTGGACGGTTCTTCGGTAATGACAAGGACGTCGATGGAGCCGCTGGCATTCACGATGCGGTTGACCGGAAAGCCTTTCAAAATATTGGTCAGAGTCAGTTGGCGGCTTTTGCCGACGACAAGTTTGGTGATGCCGTTCTGGCGGGCATAGGACAGGATCTCGTCCACGACATTGTCGCCGCGCAGGGTGACCAGACGCCCCCCAAGACGGTTCACCATGCGGTCCAGCGTCGCGAGGATACGGCGGCTTTCATCGGGCGGTTCATTGAGATCAGGAATCGTTTGCTCGACCGTGACGGCCAGCCATGGGGCGTTAAGCGCGGTGGCGAGGCGTTTGGTGGCGCGGATCAGCTTGGCCGAGACGGCATCGGCCTTCACGCAGACAAGAAGGCGGTCGGCGACGGGCAAGCGGGTTGGGTCGTCATGGTCGGCATTGACGCGCTGGGCCGTGCGACGCAGCGCGATTTCACGCAGGGCGTTGAGGTTTTCCCGCTTGAAGAAATTGTCCGCCGCTCGCTTGTTGGCCCCCGCCGCGATATAGACGTTGCCTTCGTGCAGGCGGCGCAGCAGATCGTCGGAGTCGATGTCGACAAGGACGATATCGTCGGCCATGTCAAAGACGGAGTCGGGAATGGACTCCTTGACCCAGATGCCGGTCGTGCCCGCGACGATGTCGCTCAGGCTTTCGATATGCTGGACGTTCAGGGTGGTATAGACGTCGATCCCTGCGTCAAGCAGTTCCATTACGTCGTTCCAGCGTTTCGGGTGGCGGCATCCGGCGGCGTTGGTGTGGGCGAGCTCGTCGATCAGGATCACATCGGGCTTGCGTTTGAGCGCGGCGTTCAGGTCAAGCTCGTGCAGCATCAGTCCCTGATAGAAGATGTGCAGCGGCTCAAGTGCGGGAAGGTTTTTAAGGAGTTCTTCCGTATGCGGCCTTTGGTGCGTTTCGACGATGCCCACAAGGACATCGACTTCCTCTTTCAAAAGCTCGTGCGCGGCTGACAGCATGCTGTAGGTTTTGCCGACGCCCGCGCTGCTGCCAAAGAAGATTTTAAGGCGGCCACGCTGGGCCTTTCCTTCTTCTTTCTTGATGCGTCCTAAAATCTCGTCGGGCGCGGGGCGGGCGTCTTTGTCCGGCTTGTCCGTCATGGCGGGGCTCCGGTCCCCAGATCGTCAAGCGCGAGATTGAGGCTTAGGACATTGACGCGCGGTTGGCCCAGCAAGCCGAAGGTTGGGGCTTCTGTTTGTGCGGCGACCAGTTTTTCAAGCACCGCTTTGTCCATGTTGCGCGCCTTGGCGATGCGCGCGATTTGATAGTGGGCGGCGGCGGGCGAGATATGCGGGTCAAGGCCGCTGCCCGATGTGGTGACAAGATCGTCGGGGATGGATTCCTGCCGCAGGTGCGCGGAGCCCAGATGGGCCATATCGGTGCGGACTCTGTCGATCAGGGCACGGCGGGCGGGACCCAGATTGCTGGGGCCTGAGCCGAGGAAGAGATAGGGATTTTCTTCAGGCTCGGTCGGGCGCGGCCAGAAATAGGTGGCGGAGGTGAAAGATTGGCCGATCAGGCTGGAGCCGATCAGGCTAGCGTTTCGATAGATCAGGCTGCCGTGTGCTTTGTCGGGAAAGGCGACCGCGCCGATCCCCGCGATGGCCGCCGGATAAAGCACGCCAAGCAGGAGGGTGAAGAGAAGCAGGAGGACGAGCGTGGGGCGAAGGTATCTCATGGGGCGAGGGTCCCTGCGGCACTGAGGGAGAGGAGGAGGTCGATCAGCTTGATGCCGATAAAGGGAACGATAACGCCTCCGCCGCCGTAAAGGAAGAGATTCCGGCGCAGCAAGCCGCCCGCTCCCAGCGGACGGAACGGCACGCCGCGCATGGCAAGCGGGATCAACGCAATGATGATCAGCGCATTGAAGATGAGCGAAGCAAGGATCGCGTGCGTCGGATTGGACAGGCCCAGAATGTTGAGCTTGCCCAGGCCCGGCACCGATCCGGCGAAGACGGCGGGCATGATCGCGAAATATTTCGCAATGTCGTTGGCGAGGCTGAAGGTGGTCAGGGAGCCGCGCGTCATCAGGAGTTGTTTGCCGATCTGCACAACCTCGATCAGCTTGGTGGGGTCGGAGTCCAGATCAACCATGTTGCTGGCTTCCTTGGCCGCTTGCGTGCCGCTGTTCATCGCGACGGCGACATCGGACTGCGCCAAGGCGGGCGCGTCGTTCGTGCCGTCGCCGACCATGGCAACCAGTTCGCCCTTTTCCTGATACGAGCGGATCAGGCGCAGCTTGGTTTCGGGCACAGCCTGCGCGATGAAGTCGTCAACGCCCGCTTCGGCGGCGATGGCGGCGGCGGTCAGCGGATTGTCGCCGGTCACCATGATGCTCTTGATCCCCATGGCGCGTAGGGAAGCCAGTCGCTCCTTGATGCCGGACTTGACGATGTCTTTAAGCTGCACGACGCCCAGAACTTTTGGGCCTTCGGCGACCATTAGCGGCGTGCCGCCTTGCTGGGCGATTTGCGTGGCTTGCTGGCGCAGGTCGGCATCGGGCTGTCCGCCCGCTTTGGTGACATACGCTTCGATGGCGTCGCCTGCGCCTTTGACGATGGTGCGTCCGGCGAAGGTCAGGCCGCTCATGCGCGTATCGGCGGAAAAGGGAATGAGGGTTATTTCGCCCTCGGGCTTGTCGATGGTCAGGTTGTGCTTGGTGTGGGCTAGCTCGACAATGCTGCGGCCCTCCGGTGTCTCGTCGGCAAGGGAGGCCAGAAGGGTTGCTTTGATGAAATCATCTAACGGCAGGTCTTTAGCGGGGAAGAAGGCGGCGGCTTGGCGGTTGCCATAGGTGATGGTGCCTGTTTTATCGAGCAGCAGCACGTTCACATCGCCCGCCGCTTCCACCGCGCGACCAGAGGTTGCGATGACGTTCGAGCGCATCAAGCGGTTCATCCCCGCAATGCCTATGGCCGACAGAAGGCCGCTGATCGTCGTCGGCGCGAGGCAGACGAGCAGTGCGGCCAGAATGGTCAGATTGACGGGACCTCCGGTGCCGGACAATTTGGCCGTATAGGCCGAGAACGGATACAGCGTTGCGCAGGAGATCAGGAAGATGATCGTCATGGTGGTGAGCAAGAGCCCCAGCGCGATTTCGTTGGGAGTCTTTTGCCGCTTTGCGCCTTCGACCATCGCGATCATTTGGTCCAGATAGCTTTCGCCCGCATTGGCCGTGATCTTGACGATAAGGGTATTGGAGAGGACATGCGTGCCGCCTGTCACCGCGTCGCGGTCGCCGCCTGCCTCGCGGATGACGGGGGCACTTTCGCCCGTGATCGCGCTTTCGTCGATAGAGGCTGCGCCTTCGATGATCTGGCCGTCCGCTGGTATGAAGTCGTCCGCTTCGATCAGGACATGGTCGCCTTGTTTGAGTTGTGTGGCGGGGATGATTTCAAAGCTGGTTTTGTCGTCGGGATCGGCCAGTTTCTTGGCCGTGACGTCCTGTCGTGACTTCTTGAGCGTGGCGGCCTGTGCCTTGCCGCGTCCTTCGGCATAGGCTTCGGCGAAGTTGGCGAACAGAACCGTGAACCACAGGATCAGCGCGACGGCCAGCGAGAAAAGGCGCGAGCCCTCGCCTGCGATGGCTTGAAAGCTTGTCAGGATCGCCGCGCAGTAAACGACGAACATCACGGGATTACGCAGCTGGTTGAGCGGCGTTAGCCGTTTAACGGCGGCGCATGCCGGTTCGGTTAAAAGCTGCCATGACAAAACGGGTTGGACGGGCTGAGGATGTTTCATAGCGCAGCCGCCTTGGTCATAAGGTGAAGATGCTCGGCCACGGGGCCCAGCAGCAGGGTCGGGACAAAAGTTAGAAAGCCGACAAGGACGATGCTCACGACAAGGAAGAAGATGAAGAGCGGCGAGGTGGTGTCGAGCGTACCTGGATCCTGTGGCACAGACGTTTTGCTGGCCAGCGATCCCGCCATAGCCAGAACCGGCAGGATCACGCCGAACCGTCCCGCGATCATGCACAGGCCGAGGATGACGTTGTAGAAAGAGGTGCTGGTGACAAGGCCGCCCATCGCGCTGCCGTTATTGTTGCTGGTCGAGCTGAAGGCATAGAGAATTTCGCTGAACGCCTGATGCGATCCGGCATAAACGGCCTTTGTGCCTTCGGGCAAGCTGACGGCAATCGCGGTTCCGATCA
>JAQUHK010000138.1 GCA_028683655.1 Alphaproteobacteria bacterium | reverse complement strand
ACGGCAAGATCGAGAATCAGGTCGGTGAGATCAAGATTCCTGTCTCTCCACTGGCTGCTGCGCGCTCTCTCGCGGTCGATGGGGTGGAAGTGGTTGATCATACCGATGAGGATCAGAAGCGATCTGGGATCGCTGGGGACCCGACCGGCCTGTCCAACCCGACCAGCTCTGTCACCAAGGACCAGGACGTTACTGTCCACACCAACACCCCGGTGACCGAGACTCGTCCGAACCTGGCCCCGACGGTTGCGCCTACCTCGCAGATGTCCAAGGAGTCCAAGACTGAGGTCGACGCCCCAGCCGAGACTGTGACTGAGAAGGACGCGGTTGATCCTGCTCCAGCTACAAAGCTCCCAGTTCGTGATGATTCCCCCACCGAGAACGTTCCGGTAGAGGATTCAACTGCAAAGGCTTCTTCCCCGGAGAAGACCACAACTGCCAAGAAGGCGCCCGCTAAGCGCGTCCGGCAGTAAGAAATACCGCAAAACAACTTAAAACTATAGCACCATCGGACGGCGGGAATTCTGTCCGGTGGTGTTATAGTTTGTCTGGACACAAAAGAATATCTGGACATCATGATTCACACTCAAGGAGATGACATGACTAGTCCAGATAGCACTACAATGACACCGACACAAGCATACGACTTCGCCCAGCAAGTTCTCTCTTATATCGAAGAAGCTGGTCTCGAACATCTCGTCGATCTTCCTACTAGTCGCTACGTCACAACCGGCGAACCTGTCTATGACTGTGAACAAGTAGTCGTCACAATTGTGTCTCTCCAAACTGGTCTTCCTGAGGGTGGGCAAAGTTCCACTCCACAAGCGATCAGCTGCCAAGATCCGTGGTCGCTTGTGATGGACATTGGCATTGTCAGATGCGGGCCGCGACTGGAGAAGAACGGCACAATCTCACACCAAGCATTGTCTGGCGCCGCTTATTCAGAATCTATCGACTCTGACGTTCTGATGACAGCGCTAGACAGTATCGCACAAGACTCCATCTCATCTGTTCGCGCCGCAATCACGTACGGCGCGTACGAGGGCGGCTTCATTGCGACCACTATGCGACTGACGGCGGCACTGGCATGATCGCGCTGTCTATCTCACCCGCCCAGATCAACTCTGACGGTCCCGTACGTTTCAACCAGGCTGGCTTTGACGCGGTGTTCCACGACTGGAACGGACCCGTTGGCCGCCACATCTCCCGCGGAGCTCGCAAGCTGGAAATGCTTGCTGTCTCATCGGCGGGACTCAGAACTGGCGCACTGCGCAGATCCATCGGTACGTACTACACTCGCCGGGGTAAGATCCTGGAAGCTCGAGTCGGTGCGAACCCGGGTCCGGGCGGTGTTGTCGGATATGCGCTGTACCACCACGAAGGTACGCGGCCGCACATCATTAGGCCGAAGAAGGCGCAAGCACTACGGTTCACGGTCGCCGGGCACACTGTGTTCGCAAAGGTCGTGCATCATCCGGGCACCAAGCCCAATCCGTATCTGACACGATGGATAAGAGGAGTGTTCTCATGACAAGAAAGTCGTTCTCGACACCGAAGGTGGACAAGGACAAGCCGATCACGTTTGATGTTGACGGCCACGAGCTGAAGGTGAAGCGCACGATTCCCGGCATGAAGATGATCGGGATCATGGCGGTGCTGGATGGCGAGCGTCTCGTCAACGAAGACGGTTCGGGAACTGCGGGCACGCTCCGTCAGTTCTTCAACGACGTGTTCTTCGATGAAGAGTCTCGTGAAAAGGGCTTCAAGGTTCTCTACGACGAAGAGAACATCATCCCGTTCCCGACCCTCATCGAGATCGCACAGTGGATCGTCTCTGAGATGATGGAAAACCCTACGAAGTCGGACGAGTCCTCTTCCAGTACATCGACGCCAACTGGAGACGACTCTTCGGAGAACACCTCGCAAGAGGATGCGACCTAAGGGATCTAAATGCTGAAGAACTTGCTGCGGTCGTCTACACAAGCTGGCAGAACGAGTATGTCGCCGGCAAAGAGACTGTTGACAGCCGTGCCGAGTTCGACACAAAGCTTCTTCAGGCCGCGTTCCCAGCGCCCGAGTATCAGCCTCCTCAACGTACTGATGGTGGCGGTCAGCCCCAATCCTCCACAATCGATTACGGCGATGAGGAAGAAGTGTTCGACAATCCTATTCCAGGGATTCCGAACGTTATGCCGCTCGACGCGTAACCTGGTAGAGCACGGATCACAGAGGAGACACACATGAGCCCGACCGAAGTCGGTACCGCGTATGTGGTGATCCGTGCTCTTACCAGGGATGTCAAGAAGGACATCCAAAAGGGCTTTCAGGATGGCCTCAAGGATAACAAAACCCTCTTCGCCCGCTACGGCAAAGAGGCTGGTGATGAGTTCAGCAAGAACTTTGCACAGCGCATCGCCAATTCTGTCGAAAAGTCACTAGACGGCGGAACAGCCAGCACTGGCAACACCGGCATGTCCGCGGGGCGTGCCTTTGGAAACAGCTTCGCCAAAGAAGCTGAAAGCAAGACGGTCGATGGCCACAAGGCCACTGGCGCTCAGAAGACTAGAATCTCTGCACAAGATAGCAGCACAGCAGGTCGCACGTTCGGATCATCGTTCGCCAGCGAGTCGCAGCGGGTTCTTTCTCAGCAGAACTTGACTGGACCACAGGTCAACACGTCTCAGGCGCAAGCTAAGATTCGTTCCCTGAACGCAGCAGGCATGTCCAGCTCGTCAATGAGTATCAACGCAGATGTGTCCGGCGCAATCGGATCAATCGCATCATTGACCAGAAGTCTTGGAACACTCGGCAAAGTCTCGATGGTACCGGTTCTGACGTCTGCTCTTAACGGTCTGACATTCTCGGCTCTTGGCGTTGTTCAGAGTCTTGGCCAAGTCACAAACACCATCGCGCTTCTTCCCGGTATGATCGGTGGCTTGCTGCCGGTGATCGGTTCCGCGATGCTCGCCTTCAACGGTCTGGGCGGCGCGATCGGTTTGGCACTGAGTGACGCACCCGAAGACGTTGAAAAGCTTAACGAGGCTCTCAAGAAACTCGCCCCCAGCGCGCAGAACTTCGTCAAGGAGTTTGCGGGTCTGAAAGAGCCGTTCGTCGAGATGAAGAAGAACGTCCAGCAGGAGTTCTTTGAGCCGCTGGAAGGCTCGATCACTCGTCTGGCCCAGAACACTCTGCCAATGCTCAACCGCAGCCTCACCGGCGTTGCGAGAGAGACCGGCGGACTTCTTCGGTCGATCATGGACAGCGTTGGTGAAACTAACAACGTCAGTCTGTTCGGCAAGCTTTTTGACAACACTGCTGCCGGACTAGAAACACTGCAGCGTGGAATGCAGCCGACGATCAGTTCAATGCTGCGTCTGATGGAAGCCAGTTCACGGTTCCTGCCCAGAATGGGCGAGGGCTGGTACAACATCATGACCTCGTTCGACAATTACATGGCTCGTGTCGCCAGTGATGGCACGTTTGAGCGCTATGTCGAACGTGGCATTGAAGCATCGAAGCAGTGGGGTCGTATCCTCGGCGATGTCGGCGTGACAATCGGCAACGTCTTCAAGGCAGCAGCGCCGACCACTCAAGCGTTCATCGACATGATCGAGCGTGGCTCAGAGCGCATGCGCGAGATCTCTGGCTCATTCGAGGGCCAGAACACGATGCGGTCGTTCTTCGAGTCCGGTCTACGATCTGTCCGCACCTGGAATGAAGTCTTCCAAGATCTTGGTTCGATCATTCGCGATGTTCTTCCGGTGATGCAAGACTGGGCAGACATTATCATGCCCGTCATAACCTCAATGACTGGTCTGCTCGCAGACAATGCAAAGCTTGTTGGAAATCTGCTCGTTGGTTTCCTGGCGTTCAAGACGGTGACCGGAATCATGAGCGCCGTCAATGGCGGTCTTGGCAGTATGGGCGCAGGGATGCGGAACATCGCAGACCGAACCCAGATCGCACGTGGCGGACTCACCGGCTTCCGTGATGAGATGCGACGGCAGGGCGAGCTCGCGACGCGTTCAGGGCAGTCACTCGGTCGAGTTGGTCAAGCATTCGCAACTCTCGAAGCTCGGTCTGCGACGTTCGGTGCTGCGTCTGAGACTGCTCGTCGTACTGTTGCTCCCGCAATGGACGGAATCCGTCGCTCTGCGACAAATGCTTCGGCAGCGTTTACCGGGTCTCTGACTCCAGCCGTCGGTGGATTCCGTACTGCTGCTGGAAACATCGGCCCGGCCATCACCAACGTCGTCAATCCTGCGATTAACGGTCTTCGCACCAGCGCTGCGAACGCAACTGCTTCTCTCAGAACTGCGGGAGATGCTCTCGCCCGGTTTGCATCTCCAGCTACGTCACAGATCAGCGCAGCGGGATCTGCCGTTAGCGGCGCAGTCTCAAACGTCACGTCCAGAATGATGGGTGGCGCTTCGTCTGGCGTCTCGTCGATGATCGCGTCTACTCGAGCTGCAGTGGGGGCGATTCGGACTGAGGTCAGCGGGCGTCTCATGCCGGCGATCAACCAGGTGAGAACCGGAGCAGCATCCGCCTGGGGTTCCGTCGCGTCTAGCGCTCAGAATGGCGCTGCAAGCGTGCGCCAGAGTATCAATGGTCTCAGAGGCGATGTCCGCCTACTGTCACAATACGGTGCGACAGTGACTCGAGACGCAGTCTCGTCCGCTGCGACTGCTACACAGAACATGGCGTCGCGGGCTGGAACTGCAATCCAGGCCACTATGGCCCCCGCGATCAATGCGGTCAGAACTGCTGCAACTTCTGTCAGTAGCACAGTCTCTACTGCAGTCACACCGGCGTTCAGCGCTCTGCGAACCGCAGCAACAACTACGAGTTCGCACATCACGTCAGCGGTCACACCTGCTCTCAACGGTCTTCGAACCAGTGCTGGCAATGTCGGACAAGCGTTCTCATCTGTACTCGGCCCTGCGATGGCAGGCACTCGCGGTACAATGTCGACGGTCTCGGGTGCAATCACGTCTACCCTGACTCCAGCGCTTAACGGCGCACGGACTGCTGCAGGAAACTTCGCAACCGGGCTAAGCACCACTGCAGCGACAGCGATGTCAGGGTTCCGACAAGGTGTCGCTGGAATCACTGACGCTCTCGGTGGACCGTTTGGTATCGCAATCGCTGCGGCGACTATCGCATTCGCGAACTATCAAGCAGGCGCACAACGCGGTAAGCAAG
>JAQUHK010000020.1 GCA_028683655.1 Alphaproteobacteria bacterium | reverse complement strand
GCCTCTCCGTCCTCGATGTCGGGTGCTGCGGCGGGCTGATGGCTGAGGCGTTGGCGTGTGAAGGCGCGAAGGTCACGGCGATTGATGCCTCGGCGGCGGCGATCAAGGTCGCACAAGATCATGCGGCGCAAGGGGGTCTTGCGATAGATTATCGCGAGAGTACCGCCGAGGCTTTGGTCCAAGAGGGCAAGAGTTATGATGTGATCGTGGCTTTTGAGATTGTCGAGCATGTCGCCAATCTGAAAAGCTTCATAAAAACCCTTGCCGCGTTGTTGAAGCCCTAAGGCGTTCTGCTTATCGCCACGATGAACCGCACGAAGCGCAGCTTCCTTCTGGGCGTGGTGGCCGCCGAGTATGTCCTTGGCTGGGTGCCGGCGGGGACGCATGACTGGGACAAGTTCGTCAAACCGTCTGAAATGGCCGCCCTGTGGCAACCTTTGGGCCTCACCGCCACGGATGTGACGGGCCTCGTTTTTCAACCTTTCTCGCGCTCCTTCGCCTTCGCCAAAGGCCAAACCGCCATTAACTATTTTATGGCGGGGCAGAAGGGTTAATATTTGAAGAAAAGGATCAGGAAACCTTGACTCCTTGCTGGATGCCCCCTATAAGGGCCGTCTTGGCAGGGGAAACGCCCGAATCTTGTGGTTGGGGTATGGGTTTCTTTTGCAACGGAAAACAACGATTATGGTCAGCGGGGCCAATACCCGCCGAGGAAGAAAATGGCACGCGTTTGTGAAGTTACCGGCAAGAAGCCGACTTTTGGAAATAATGTCAGCCACGCGAACAACCGGACGCGTCGCCGTTGGCAGCCGAACCTTCAGGTTTGTTCTTTCCCGTCCGATATTCTGGGCAAGCCTGTCCGCCTGCGTCTGACGGCGAACGGCATCCGCACCGTCGAACATAATGGCGGGATTGATGCTTGGGTCATGGGCGCGCGCAAGAGCCGCCTGTCCGAAGAAGCGTTGAAGGTTCGCAAGACCATGGAAAAAGCGATCGCCCGTAAGGCCTCGTAAGGTTTCCATTAAACGGAATCTAAAAAAGCCCGATGATTTCATCGGGCTTTTTTGTTGGGCGGGGAAGAGGAGGCTTAATGCCAACACTTGAATGAACTGCCCTCTTCCGTCATTGCGAGGAGGCCTTGGCCGACGAAGCAATCCAGTCCTCCTGCTTGAGGCTTGGGGACTGGATCGCCGCGTCGCTGCGCTCCTCGCGATGACGGTTGGGGCACATAAGTCTTTTCATCCACGGGTTGGTTTTATCCCACCTCGTCCTTTTTCTTGCGGCGGAAGAAGTGGACGCTGCCTGAGAAACCGAGGCGGAAGGTTTTGATAACCAGCCACAAGCCGCCGAAGACGATGGGTAGCCATGGCAGGGCATTGCCGATAAAGACGATGACGTCGTCAAGGCTGTCAACAAAGCCGCGCCACGCACGGGCGAAGCTCGTTTTCAGTTTTTCATAATGATCGCCACGCTCGAAATAGGGGACGTTATAACGAACATTGACAGTCGCCATGCCTGTTCTTTTTTCAAGCGATTTCATTTGGCCCGTCAGGGAGTCGATTTCCGATTGAACGCGAGTCATTTCTTGTTCGATCTGCATCACGTCGGAAACAGATTTGACCATCGGGTTATCCAGCATTTTGGTCAAACGATCCCGCAAGGCCGTTTGGTTGGCGAGCTTCGCGCTCGTGTTGATATAGTTGTTGGTCTCGTCGTCCACAGAAACGCTGTGTTCCTTGACAGTGCCTTCGCCGGATTCAATCGCGGTAAAGAAAGCTTCCAGTTTGTCGGGCGCGATGCGGGCGTTCAAATAGCCCGATGCGTTTGAGCTGAAGTTCGATCCCATGGGCTCACAGCCCAAAGACAGGCAGGTTTGATAGTCTTTCATCACGCGCGTTTGAAGTTGGCGTGCGGCCAGCTCGATGCTGAAATTGTGAGTCTCTGCTACGCGCCTGTCGCCCAGCTTGCTGCGATCGACGATGGTTTTCGTTGCGCCGCTTGTCGAGGGCGCAGAGAAAGAGACTTCGTTTACCGCGTCAGAGGAAACAGATTTGGACCGCGACATGGTAACCGAATTGAGGGTTTGCGGACTACCGCCGCTTGCTGTGGCATAAGAGACTTCGCTTTCCTCGTTACAGGCCGCAACAGCCAGAAGGGCGCAAAGGCAAAGAACGGGGGCAAGGGCGCGACGCATAGGGGCCTCATGAAAGTCTGCGAAAAAGAAGTACGGCCATCATGGGGCAGGAAACTGAAAAAGTCCTTAAGGAGGAAAGGGGTGGCTTACTAGGCCGGAAGTTTGTGAAACTTTCGTCAGTTTTGATCTCGCGGGAAGCACAACTCACAAAATCGTTTTATATCAATGGGTTAGTGGTGTCTCTCGATTTTGAGAAAGCTGTTATATATCAACAACTTATCCAAAAAAGACTCCCGAACAGACCCGCGAGCGTACCAAATCAGGCCTCAGCTGCGTCACAGGGCCCGTTTTTGTCTCGATTCGTTGATTCTAAAGGGCTTTTTCTGAATCGAAACCAAGGGCCAAAATCGCCAGCCGGAGGCCTCCCGGCTGGCGATTTCCCTTGGGAGGGAGGCGGGTCCGTTTACATCATGGCGTAAACGGACGATCTGCTGTTTTGTCCCATGGATTCGTAGGTCGACGAGAAGTCATAGGCTTCTATTGCCTCCATCATCATCTGCGGATCAACGCCGTCAAAGCCGTTCATTGAAGACAGAGAGAAGGCTTCCGTTACTTGTTCGGCATTGTTTTGCGATGATGTATTGGCTGCCATGGCTGTCTGGAAAGCACTGGTGGAAAGCGATCCCGTGCCTTCGGTATCCAGTTTGTTCCACAGGTTTGTCGCCATTTCTGTGCTGACATCATCGGGCTTGGCGGCAAGGAACTCCTCTTTCGTCACAATGCCATCGCCATCCGTGTCCATCGCCGAGATGAAGGAATCGGTTGTTGTCTCGCTTGTCTCGTCCGTGTCCTCGGTGCTGGCCATATCACTTGGGGGTGGCGGCGGGCCTTGCATGCGGCCTGACTCCATGGCCGTTTGCAGGTCACTTGTGCTGAGTGATCCGGTGCTTTCACTATCAAAGCTGTCCCACAGATTGGTGGCCATTTCATCGGTCACGTCATCGGGCTTGGCGGCCAGAAACTCTTCCTTCGTCACCGTGCCGTCGCTGTCCGTATCCATGGCCGTTATTTGATCTGACAGATCGGTTGCGGTGGTTTCCTGTCCCCTCATTGCGCCGCGAAGGGTGCTGGAATCCAGCGAACCCAAACTGGACAGCGAGCCGCTGCTGCTGTCCACAGATTGTGTGGTATTGGCGGCGTTTTGCTGGAGGCAAGCGACAAGGGTGGCAATACCCTGTGTGCTTTGGTCGGACTGTTTGTCTGTGCCGTTAACCTTAGAGTCTTCCTGCGACCCTTGCGCATAAAGACGAGATAGATAGCCAGACATATTGCTGGTTAGTCCACTGATGCTACTCATAACAGAGGCTCCTTTGTCTTAAAGCCTCTCCCCTTAGATCATGACGTGCATCCCCATGCCGTCATGCCGCTTACACGCGGCCCGCCCGGATGTCCTGCGCGGTAAAAGAATATTGTACGCATGGCCTTTCACGGGTGGGTACTTCTTCAAAAGAAAGCGTCATTCCGGCGAAGGCCGGAATCTAGGGGCCGCGTGTCTACGCGGCAAGAGACTCATCAATCCCAGTTATTTGGGATAAGCTGGGGGTTGGGGACTGGATTCCGGCCTTCGCCGGAATGACACATTTTTTTGTAATCTAATGCCGCAATTCTTAAAAGGAGAGCCGTACAAATCTGTAAGTAAAACGCAGGATTTGCTTTATGGAAACGTGAGAGAAAAGCAGATAGGATAAGACGAAAGAACGACCCATCAGGGAAAAGGCTGTTGATTTCGCGAACTGTTCACAAAAACCTGTCCGCCGCATGGCGTGAGCAGGAAGAGGTGCTTACCGCCGCCAGCGACCATACGCTGATGGAAGCGGTTGCGCGTGGCCAGACGCTGGCCTTTGAACAGCTCAGCTTCCGGCATCTGCGCACTATGCTGGGTGTGGCGCACAGGATACTGGGCAATGCCGCAGAAGCCGAGGAGGTCGTTCAGGAAGGGTTTTTAAGGCTGTGGCGGCAGGCGCCCCAGTGGGACCCCGATGGGACAGGGAGCGTGAAGACGTGGCTCAGCCGTGTGATTACGAATCTCTGTCTGGACCGGTGCCGCAGGCGGCGGGATGTGCCGCTTGAAGAGGCTGGCGAGGTTCAGGATACGGCGCGTGACGCGTTCGACGATCTGGGTCTTCAGGACCGTCAGAAGCTGGTGCAGTCGTTATTGAGCGGGCTGCCAGAGCGTCAGCGGGTCGCGGTCGTTCTGGCTTATTTTGAAGAGATGTCAGGCAAGGAAATTGCCGAGGCGATGGAGCTGTCGGCGGGGGCCGTCGAATCGCTTTTGGTACGCGCGCGGCGCACGCTGAGGGATCGCGCCGAAACGATGGGCATCGTTTGGGGGGAAAACATATGAGATGGATCGGAAGAAAACTGACGCTTGATCGCGTGCTTCAAGGATGGCTCCGGCAACAGGCCGCGCCTGTTCCTGATGACGCTGTTGCCGGTGCGCATGACCGCCTGATGCAGGCCGTTCTTCACACACCGCAGGAGCCCGCTTTGGTGCCGATGCCAAGGCCGCGCCGCCCTCGGTTTCTTTTCCCTGAACCTGGTTTGGCTCCGGCGGCGGCTTTAAGCGTTGCGATGCTGGTTTTCGGGGTTTGGCTAGGCCCGATGGAGGAAACTGCCCTGTCACAGGGCGGGCAAGTTTACGCCGCCGCGCAGGTGGCTAACGAGACGACAGGGGTCGTGGATCAAAAGGTCGATCAGAAGATCGCCGTATTGGCTATGGCTTCGCCGTGGGGAGATTGGATTGACGAAGGAGACTAAATAATGACCGAGGAGCGGAAGTGTAAAACAGGCGTAGGACGCGCCGCTGTACTCATGATGGCCTCTGTGGCTTTAAACTGTTTTCTGGTCGGGCTTTTGCTTGCGCCTGTGCTGCGCGGCGTGCCTGAAGGGACGGACGGACCTTTGCCGCCTCCGCCGCCGATAATGGACGGGGCAGGTCCGAATCAGCGACCCGAAGGCGGGCCGATGGTGCTGTTTGGTCGCGTGCTGGGTGAACTTTCGCCCGACGAAGCCGCCAAGGCGCGCACGATCTTTGAGGAAGAGCGCAAGGATTTTCAGGACAAGCGCAAGGAAATGCGCTCCGTCATGACCAGCGTTGCCGCGATCCTCAAACAGGATACGCCCGACAAGGAAGCGATTGGCAAAGCTTTGGAAAGCGTCGGTACATCGGGTCAGGCCCTGCATAAAGGCATGGTCCGCACGTTCGAGCGTATGGCAACCGAACTCTCCCCCGAAAGCCGCCGCAAGATCGCCGCCGCTATCGAAGCGCATGAAAAGTTCATGCAGGAGCGTGGAGGGCCTCACGGCCCACGGCCAGATGGGGAACCGTAAGACAGGAGCATATGCTTTCTTTCTCCTCCCCTTGCGCGTCTAAGCCGAAGGCGGTATCAATTATCCATGAACAAAACACCTGTCATCGCCATTGATGGCCTTGCCGCGACGGGCAAGGGGACTTTGGCGCGGCGTCTGGCGACGCATTTTGATTATGCCTATCTCGATACGGGGATGCTTTACCGTGCCGTGGGGATTGCCACGATACGGGATGGTGGCGACCCTGCCGATCCTGTGGCGGCCACCAAGGCGGCGCAGGGACTGGATCCCGCGCGGCTGGAGGTGTTGGCGCAGGACCCCGATTTGCGTTCGCCCGTGGGGTCGGATGCGGCCTCCAAGGTCGGGGCTATTCAGGCCGTTCGCGATGCTCTGTTGAAATTCCAGCGCGATTTTGCCGCCAGCCCCCCCGATGGCAAAAAGGGGGCCGTTTTGGATGGCCGCGACATCGGGACCGTGATTGTGCCCGACGCTATGGTTAAGATTTTTGTGGAGGCCATGCCCGAAATAAGGGCGCACCGACGCTTTCTGGAGTTGCAGGCGGCGGGCCAAAATGTTACACAAGCGCAAGTTTTAGCGGATATGCAGGAGCGCGACACACGCGATGCCCTGCGTGCCGCAGCTCCGACCAAGGCGGCGGATGATGCGATTGTGCTCGACACCTCGCACCTTAATGCTGATGAGGCCTTTGAAGCGGCCTTGGCGATTGTGGGGCAGAAGGAATAGCCAGCGCGGTGCTGGCGACGGAATGGGAAAACAAAAGCGAAAACGGGCCGTGCTTTCAGCCCTTCGCCGATGCCCCGCTTCGGTTTCAACGCTTTCCTGACCGGAAAGCACAAAGCGAGAGCCGGCGGAAGGGGATTCCCTTAACGTCAAACAGCGATCACCGGCGCATAGTCGGCGCTGGGGCCCCAAGGGGCCGGAAAGAGAAAATCAAATATGGCTAAATCAAACAAGAAGCGTCTTTTCAAAGAAGACATGATGGAAGGCGCGTCGGCGGCGAATGACAGCTTTGCCGCTTTGCTGGAAGGCTCCTTTGGTGCCAAGGGCAGCATGGAAGGCACAGTCATCAAGGGCATCATCGTTCGCATTGAAAAGGACTGCGCGATCATCGATGTGGGGCTCAAGGCCGAAGGCCGCGTTCCCCTGCGTGAGTTCGCTGCGCCCAACACGCCTTCTGAAGTCAAGGTCGGCGACACGGTTGAAGTGTTTTTGGAACGTATGGAAGACCGCAACGGCGAAGCTTCGCTGTCGCGTGAAAAGGCCAAGCGTGAAGAAAGCTGGGCCGTTCTGGAAAAGCTGTACGAAAAGGCCGAGCGCGTTACTGGCGTTATCTTTGGCCGCGTCAAGGGCGGTTTCACGGTCGATCTGTCGGGTGCTGTGGCGTTCTTGCCGGGCAGCCAGGTTGACATTCGCCCCGTGCGCGATATCACCCCGCTGATGGGCACCCCCCAACCGTTCCAGATCCTCAAGATGGATCGCGCCCGTGGCAACATCGTTGTCTCGCGTCGCGCCGTTCTTGAAGAATCGCGCGCCGAGGCTCGCAGCGAGCTGGTGGCTAACCTCAAGGAAGGCCAAGTCCTGCAAGGCGTCGTCAAGAACATCACTGATTACGGTGCGTTCGTCGATCTGGGCGGCGTGGACGGTCTGCTCCATGTCACCGACATCGCGTGGAAGCGCGTCAACCATCCGTCGGAAGTCCTGCAAATCGGGGCTCAGGTCACTGTGCAGGTTATCCGCTTCAACGCGGACACCCAGCGCATCAGCCTTGGCATGAAGCAGCTTGAAGCCGACCCATGGGAAGGCGTTGCTGACCGTTATCCGGTGGGCCTCAAGATGAAGGGCCGCGTCACGAACATCACCGATTACGGCGCGTTCGTTGAACTGGAGCCGGGCATCGAAGGCCTCGTTCACGTTTCCGAAATGTCGTGGACGAAGAAGAACGTGCATCCGGGCAAGATCGTTGCCACCAGTCAGGAAGTTGAAGTCTCGGTTCTGGACGTCGATTTGTCCAAGCGTCGCATCAGCCTTGGCATCAAGCAGTGCGCCGAAAATCCGTGGGACGGCTTCCGTGCTGGCCACAATATTGGCGATACGCTGTCGGGTGAAATCCGCAACATCACCGAATTCGGTCTGTTTGTCGGTCTGCCGGGCGACATCGACGGTATGGTCCATATGTCCGACATCTCGTGGGAGAAGCCGGGCGAGGAAGCCATTCAGGCTTACCAGAAGGGCCAGACGGTCGACGTCAAGGTTCTCGACATCGACGTGGAGAAGGAACGCATCAGCCTCGGGATCAAGCAGCTTTCTGCCGATCCGTTCGAAGGCGTTGTCGTCAACTTCAAGAAGGGCGACATCGTAACCTGCACCGTGACGGTTGTGACGGATGGCGGGATCGAGGTCGGTCTTGGCGACACGGCGGGCGGTTTCTCTGGCTTTATCAAGCGCGGCGATCTGGCTCGTGACCGTGGCGACCAACGCACTGACCGCTTTGCGGTGGGTGAAAAGGTCGATGCCAAGATCACCAACATCGACAAGGCCAATCACAAGATCACCTTGTCGATCAAGGCTCGCGAAGTTGAAGAAGAAAAGCAGGCGATGGCTGAATACGGCTCGTCCGATTCAGGTGCGTCACTCGGCGATATTCTGGGAGCCGCAATCAAGCGCGCCCAGAAGAAGACCGAAGACAAGTAAGCCTTCAAGGGCACAAGAAAACCCCCGTCGGAGCGATCCGGCGGGGGTTTTTGTTGTGAACCGTGGTATACTGCTCGCACTTCAAGAGTTGGTATATTCCTAAACAAAACGGGTCATACCGGCGAAGGCCGGTATCTAGGAGCCGCGTGTCCACGCGGCATAAGACTCATCAAACCCAACCGTTTGGGGCAAGCGGAGAATTAGGGACTCGATTCCGGCTTTCGCCGGAATGACCCTGTTTATATACGACATCCCCAACTTTTGAAGTGTGAACCGTGGTAAAAGATTGAAGGCCCATTGTCGTTCAAACTAAAATGTTGTAAGTTTTGTGTGGTTTTTTCAAAAAAACAAAGAGGAGATGCCCAATGTTTTTTAAAAAGGTGTGGCCCAACATTTTGGGTGCAATAAAAGGCACGCCCCGCGCAATCCAACCTTCCAGCAAAGAAATTACGGACGATTACCCACGTTGGAAGAAATGGGAGCTTTTGCAAAACAAGTCTCCACTGACGGCCAATCTTTTCATCGAGATGCTGAATCTGTATGATGATCTTCAATTTGCCGTTGTGGTTCACAGCCCCAGCAAGCAGGTCGATTATGCACTAAGAAATCTTCAAACTGGTGAGGCCTTGATTACAGCGAGCTATGACCCCGTGCAAAAAGGATGGCTTCAGGCTGGGGCTTTGGTCACAGATCGGGAGAACCACGATTTGGTGTTGCAGGAAATTTTGGATAAGAATCTCGCTGAACTGCACGGCAGACTTCGGATCGGTATGACGGGGCCGCGTGTCCAGCTTTTGCCGCATCCAGAAGCACTTGTTGAGGAACGAAGAAAGCGTGAACTTGCTACTCTTTGTGGGCAATATACTTACGCGCCATTGCCGCCTTGGTTGACGGTTTGCAATGGAATTATTTCACCGTGGAGTGATGTAGAGTGCGCGCGGCGCGAGGCCAACAGATTGACCCCTCGGAATCTTTGTGATGCGCTTGTTTGTGGGGGTGCGGGTGTGCCGCGTGGCAGCACATTGGGATAGCCATTTTAAACCCCCGTCGGAGCGATCCGGCGGGGGTTTTTGTTAGTAACCCAAGATTGTCTTGGGAATGGCGTTGGGGATTTGGCTGATGATGGTTTTGTCTCTGGTTGGCGTGCCGGATGAATCGCAAAGATCAAGAGAGAGGGCCGTTTGTGGATCATCTCTAAGTTTTTTTTCGCTCACACTTTCTTCATCGGAGGTACTTAAGGGGCCAGCAGAGGAAAGTTTCATGCGAGGAAGATCGAGGGCGCGATATTGTGTCCCTTTGGTATAGTCTTGATAAAAAATATAGGTGGGTTTGTTTCCTGTACATCTGACAGAAGCTCGGGAAACCGGCTCGGCCGAATTGCCTTCGGAGAATTGATATTCGATAAGGGAAGGATCGGGTTTGGGAACGATAACAACTCGGTCTGAAGCGGCTTTGCAAACAGAGACGGCGGCAGTCAGAAGTAAACCTACGATTGGGATTATGGCTAACTTTACGGATATTTTCATTTTTGTAACCCCAAGTTTGAAATGCAGATCGGAATAAAATGTAACGCCCAGTAATTCTACAGTAAAATCGTGGTGAAAACAATTTTTTAATAGTTTACAAGTAGTTAATGGCGGTGAGCTGCGTAATGTATTGGTGTAGCTTTTGTTTTTTAGTTGGTCGTTTAGGGCGTTGCTTTCGTGGGGAGGCGCTCTTTAAAAAACACGCCTGCCTGAACGTGACGCTCGGCGATAGCTTGCAGGCTTTCATGCTGGGTCTTGGCTATATCCTCGGTGAGAGGAATCACGGTGCCTTCAGGGGTGCAGACAGTTGAGGGCAAAAGCGGTTGCATCGTTTCATTCGCCAAGGCGCGCCATTCGACGGTTGGTGATTGCTGCGTCACATAACCAAAGCTCACGCCCTGTGTAATCTCGTTGCCACTTTTGTCACGCCCGCCGCCATTGCGAAGCGCAATCACCATGCCCTTTTCATAAACGGCGTGATCGGGAAGCATAAAGACAGCCCCCGCGCCGCTGCGGTTCTGTTTCTTTGAACAGTTCAGAGTAAAGTGCGTGCGTCTGTCTTCCATCCGAACGCCGACGGCATTAAAGGTCGGCACTTCATAATGAACCTTGGCAAAAGAAGGCTTGTTCCCTTTCTCTGCTGTCAAAACGGGTGGCTTAAGCGGCGGTGTCGAATCTGGGTGATAGAACCAGCCAAGAAACGCCAGAGAAACGGGAAGGGCAAAAAGGGACTTACGCATTTGGGTTCGATTGTGTTTAGTGGTTAGGGGTCGGCTGGCTGAAGCCCAGATATTTTTCTTCGATAAAGGGCCGTATGGCATAAAGATGCGTCTTTAAGGGGGTGAGCTCACCGCGCGGCGTGAGAAGCGACGGCGGAAAAACGCCAGTGCAGTCCTGTGGTGGCAAGGTTCCACCAGTATAGACGCGTGCCAGACAATCTCCGGTTTGGAGCATCTGGATCGTAACGCGAACTTTTGTCACAAGATCTTTATAGACAATTTTATTCAAGCTTCCTTCGTCAATGAACAGAAAGGCGCACCACGTATTCAGGCCTTGATTGCCAGCAGAGACGCGATGTCCATAGGGTTCATCCGTGACGGTAAGTAGATCGATGGGTTCGGACATGATTTTACATTTCGTTTGTTATAAAGGTTGAGATAGGGTTGTTTGTTTTTGGCGAGGGTCAGCTGTGTGAGCTTGAGACATATTTGATGCCCAGAGCTTGTGGGCGCCCGAGTTTTCCACGCACAGGAGTCTCTGTGGTATCCAGAATTTCATGTGTTGGGCTTTCAATGGTGGTTATCTAGCAAAGCCTGCTGCTTGCATGATGTGTGCAGCAGGCACGGTGTTGTGATCAATAGGCGTCATGTCTTTGCAAAGCATAGCGGCGGGGACAAGGTGGTCTGATGCAAAAAGGCCGTCTGTCACGATGGTTGGCATGCCGTTTCCAAGCTCTGTCCAATAGCCTTTTGAGGTGCGGCCTTGATATTTTCCGGTTGTGACATCATATTTTGTTTCGTGGAATTGGCTTAGGGGGTGTCCCTGCTTGTCAGTGCCAGCCCCCATTTTTTCGATGCGGACGAAGCGTGAGGCACAGTCAACGGTGGCTTTAGCAACGGGGGAGCCGTCCTTTGAAAAAGTATATTGTTCCTGAGGCTTGGTAAAAGCACCACCCGAGCCTGTGACCGTGAGCCCTTCAAACGAGGAATCAGAAGCCGGGAGCTGGGGGGCTTGGGGCGTTGGCGCATACTTGACTCCAAGGGCCATCACCGCACCACTCAAAACCATGAGGCCTACAAGTTTCAAATTGTTTACTGTGCGCATAAATGGACTCCTTTAATCAATATGGTCCGTGAAATTGTTTGCTTGCTTGTTATAGCAGAAAGCGGGAGCTTTCTTAAAACTTTCATCAGGTTTCTTTCATTGCTTTCGGGCGGGGTTTGCCTTTATGATGAGGGAGAACAAAGGAACGATGATGTTTTCTTTCTCTTTTCTCTTTCCGTCCCTTGAAGGGCGATGGCGTAGGGCCTGAACGGCACCCGCGAAGGGTGTTTGCCGTAAGGCACCCTTGTTAACCATAAGTGAAAGAGACTCCCATGCTTCAAATTATTGCTCAAGGCAAGCCCTTTGCCTTTATTCGTCGTCAGGCCCAGCGCAAGGTTCTGGTCCTCTCCGGTTCGGTCAGCGAGCGGGAGCGGTTGGCTGATATCCCGCGCGGGGAAGCGACAGCGGGCGCGGCGCGGTTTGATACGCTCTCGATCCTGCCGTTCCGTCAGGTGGAGGAGCTTGGCTTTGTCGCCAATCACGGGGATGAGAAAATCCTGTGCCTCTCCATTGAAGAGCAGCGCGAGGTGCCGCTGGACGAGATGATCGCCGCTTTGCCTTGTGAAGAGATCACAATGGAAGGTGAGGGAGCCTTTACGCCCGACGATGCAGGTTTTGAGGCCATGACGCGCCGGATCATTGATGAAGAGATCGGCAATGGTGAGGGGTGCAACTTTGTTGTGCCCCGTTTCTATCGCGGCCAGATCGCGGCCTTTTCGCTCAGAAAAGCTCTTAGTATCTATCGCCGCCTGCTTGAAAACGAATATGGCGCATACTGGACCTTCCTCTATTTCACGGGCGAGCAGTATTTCATCGGCGCGACGCCAGAGCGTCACTTGTCGTGTGATGCCAGCGGCGTGAAGATGAACCCGATTTCGGGCACGCTGCGCAAGGTGGACCACACGCAAGAGTCAATCTTTCCCGCGCTGGGCAGCTTTTTGAAAGACCAAAAGGAAATCTTCGAACTTCTGATGGTTGTGGATGAAGAGCTAAAAATGATGGCCGAGATTTGCAGCTCTGGCGGGCAGGTCGTGGGCCCGATGATTAAAGAGATGGCCAAGCTGATTCACACGGAATATGTGCTGGCGGGGCAGTCGGACGGCGACGTTGTGGACATGCTGCGCCAAAGCATGTTTGCCGCGACGGTTGTGGGGTCGCCGATTGAGAATGCCTGTCGCATCAACCAGCGTCACGGCACCACCTCGCGCCGCTATTACGGCAGTGCGCTGGCGTTGCTGGGGCATGATGCGCAGGGGCGCGAGACTCTGGACTCGCCCATTACCATTCGCATGGCGGAAATCGCGCCCGACGGCACGTTTGAGATTGGCGCGGGCGCAACCATCGTGCGCGATTCCGATCCTGTCAGTGAGACGGCAGAGACGGCGGCCAAGGCGCGGGGCATGCTCTCGGTCCTTGGGCTTGCGGGCAGCGGGAGTGATCCTGTCTATCATCTGGGCGAACAGGTCTATGGTGAAGACACGATGATCCAGCTGGCTGCGCGGAATGCGAAACTCTCTCGCTTTTGGATCGAGGATCAAAGCGATACCGTGCATTTCGATAAAACGCTGGCGGGCAAGCGGGTGACGATCATCGACAATGAAGACAACTTCACCAAGATGCTCGCGCACATGATCCGCCCGCTGGGGATGATCCCGACCATCGTGCCGAACGCCGCCTATGACCCGCAAAAGGACACGGCCGATATGGTGGTGCTGGGGCCGGGGCCGGGCGATCCGCGCGATCAAAGTGATCCGCGTATCGCCAAGGCGACGGCATTGTGCAGGGATTTTCTGGCGCAGAAGAAACCGCTGCTCTGCATTTGTCTGGGGCACCAGATTCTATGTAACGTGCTGGGGCTTCCCTTGGCGAAAAAGCAAAGGCCGTTTCAGGGCGCACAGGAGCTCATCGACTTCTTCGGCAAGCCCGAGCGCGTGGGCTTTTACAACACCTTTGCCGGAAAAATGGACGGCAAAGAACGGGCTGGCGTTGAAATCAGCTTTGATGCGCCAACCGGCGAGATTCATGCGCTGCGCGGACCGTCTTTTGCGGGCTTGCAATTCCACCCCGAGTCGATTCTAACGACAAACGGGATGCGGATCGTGCATGAGGTGATCAGAAGCATTTAGCATTTGGCATTTAGGGGGGGGAAGACTTAAACAAAGCCCCCTTCCCTAAATGCAAAATGCCATATGCCACATGCTCAAATAATTACATGCCCTTTTTTCGCCGGAACGATGCTGGCTGACAGGGCGGCGACACCCGGAAGCGTCTTGCCTTCCAGCCATTCAAGGAAGGCGCCACCTGCGGTCGAGAGATAGGAAATGCCGTGCGTCACGCCCGCATGCGCCATGGCGGCCAGCGTATCCCCGCCGCCTGCGACTGACAGGATTTTGCCGCGCTTGGTGAGGTCAGCCACATGAATGGCGACCTCGTTGGTGCCTTTGTCGAAGGGCGGGATTTCAAAAACGCCCAAGGGACCGTTCCAGATGATGGTCTTGCACATTGTGATGGTTTCGATCAGGCGTGTGCGGCTGCTGGGCCCGATGTCGAGAATCATCATGTCGTCGGGAACTTCATTCGCATCAAAGATGCGGAAGGTCATGCCTTGTTTCAGCTCGTTCGCGACAACCACATCGTGTGGCAAGACGATGTTGCATTCTTCTTTTTCGGCGGTTTCCATAATCGCGCGCGCGGTGTCGAGCATGTCGGGTTCGTAAAGGGATTTGCCGACGTTCAGGCCTTTGGCCGCCATAAAGGTGTTGGCCATGCCGCCGCCCAGCACCAGAATATCGACCTTGCGAACCAGATTGCCCAGCAGGTCAAGCTTGGTCGAGACTTTCGCGCCCCCGACGATGGCGGCGACGGGACGCTGGGGATGCTCAAGGGCCTTGGAGAGAGCCGTCAGCTCTTCCTGCATCAGGCGACCGGCGGCAGAGGGCAGTAGGTGGGCCAACCCTTCTGTCGTCGCATGGGCGCGGTGGGCGCAGGAGAAAGCATCGTTAATGTAAATCTCGCCCAGCTCGGCAATCTGGCGGGCGAAGTCTCCGTCATTGGCTTCTTCTTCGGGGTGAAAGCGCGTGTTTTCCAGCATCAGGATTTGGCCTTCCTTCAGCTGTCGGGCGGCTCGTTGAGCTTCGGGGCCGATGCAGTCATTGGCAAAGGCAACATCTTCACCCAGGATGTGCGCCAGAGCTTTGGCAACAGGCCGCAGGGAATAATGATCGTCCCGCTGGCCCTTGGGTCTTCCAAAATGCGAGAGAAGGACAATCTTGGCTCCAGCCTGTTGCAAGGCGCGGATGGTGGGAAGGGTGCGTTGAAGCCGCGTGTCGTCGCTGACTTCGCCATCCAGCATCGGAACATTGTAATCGACGCGGACAAGAGCGGTTTTTCCCTTGGGGGCGAGGTCTTCGATAATCTGAAAAGCGGGCACGGTGCCATCCTGTCTTGCGGGCCCATCTGAGCTGGCCCTGTGTTACGGACGAGAAAACGCTCTCTGGCCCGACCGAATCGCACCAAAGGAACGCCGTATTTTAAAAGGGGTCCTGCGGTGTTGTCTAGGGGCGGTTATCTGTCGAGATCATTTCTGTATTGTTTCGCGATTCGGTCAACTCGGGCCTGACGCTTTCCGCTTCTGGCAGTTTTTTGCGAAGACTCTGGTAAGAGCAAACCTGTTTTCGCCAGATCGCTATCATCGAGGAAACGGGCCGCCACTGCGGTACCGGCTATTCTTTTCTGAATATCAAGGTGTCTGGTTGCATACTCTTTGCTCCAGACCCATTGTCTGTGCGGGCCCTCGGCAACGGTGATTACCGTAAGTTCGCATCCGACCTTATTGGATGCGCCAATTTTGTCCCAACTCTCAAGCTCCTCTTGAAGCTTGAAGGTTACGTTATCGCAGATATCTTCGTGTGGATTCAGGATGCCTTTAACGGTTCCGCCGCGATACATCACACTGCCGCTGTTCAAAGCCTCTTGGACTTCTGCAATTTTCTCGGCTGCCTGAACGTCGGGATTGTCGGGGTTTGTGCTGTTGCTGTGCCACATTGTGACCCCTGTCATGAGGGAGACGCAGAAGGCGCCCCAGCCTACCGTGGCAAGCAACCTTTTGCGTGCATTGTTTCGATTCGACACATATTTAAAGCGGTTTTCGTCTTTTTCCATTTTTACACGCATGGCCAAAATCCTTATTCTTAATGTCCCCTAAAACGGGCGATTATGGTGGGGATCATAGCATAAAATGGTTACGAAAGTAATAGTGGGGTCGGGTGTATTAGTTGCGTCGAAATGAGGCCCTGCGGACCATGTCCGAGACTCGCCCTAGGGAATACCCCCAGGATGCGATACAATAAGCCTAGAATGGGTTGTTCGTACCTGTCCGCTATCCCCCTACACGCCCAAATCTAAAACCTCTGTAGACCCCCTTCAGGCGCGCGGAATCGCTATTTCACGTTTTGTTCTCAATTACACCATTCATCCTTTATAAGGTTAGGGGGGGCATTATAGGGAATGTCATTCCGGCGAAGGCCGGAATCCACACACTGGTTGGGGGAAGCGCGAGTTTGGGGCCTGCGTGCAGAGGGGTGAAAACAGGCCCGATAGCGTGACTAGATACCGGCCTTCGCCGGTATGACCTTTTCTTTGGAAGGCGGGCTCAGTTCTTAATATCCCAAAAGTATAGAGGGCTTACGCGTCATCGTTAACCCTCCCGATCAAAGAAAGCCGACTTCTCGAAGCGGTGCAGGGTGCTGCGGCGGGCGGCGAGGTCGGGGATATACTGGCGGACGAGGGCCCAGAAGGCGCGGCCATGGTTCTTGTGGGGAATGTGGGCCAGCTCGTGGACGAGCAGATAGTCGATGACCTCGGGGGCTGCCATGATGACGCGCCAGTTGATTCTGATCTCGTTCTTGGCGTTACAACTGCCCCACCGTTTACGTGGGTCGGTCAGGATCAGGCGGGTGGGGGCCAGCTCCATCCGCTCGGCCCAGAAAGCCAGCCGTTCCTGAAGATGAGCACGAGCCTGTTTCTTGGCCCAGAGGGCAAGTTCTGTCCTGATCTCGGCTTGCAGGGCTTGGGGCGGCAGGGCGGGGTGAAGCTTTAAGTGAAGTTCGTTCTTCTCTTTGTCATGCCAACAGCTTGGAGGCTCGTTTTGATCTGTTGACGCAAGGTGAAGGGTGAGGTCGTGCCCCATAAACGGGACAAGGCTTCCCTCGGCGAGTGGGGCAGGCTTGCGGGTGGTGCGCTCACGCACGGCCTTTTGACGCCGCGCGATCCAGCCCGCTTTTTCCGTGATGAAGGCGTTGATCCACGCAAGGCTGGTGCGCATCGGCGCAGTGACTTTCAGCGTTCCGTCGCTCTGGACTTCAAGGGCAACCGTGCGGCGGCGTTTAGGACTGCGGATCAAAAGCATGGGCGCAAGGATAGCCGCGCGGCAGGGCGGGGGCAAGAGTCTCGGCATGGAGTCGATCTCCTCTTGCGGATTCGTGGCCGGGCCCTTATTGTCGCGGGATGACTGAGACAGAAAAGACAGAATGTGCGGCTTTGCCCGCCGATATTGCTGCCCTGACCTTCGAGGAAGCGATGGGTGAGCTTGAAAAGCTTGTCCGCCAGCTTGAAGATGGCCGCGCCAAGCTTGACGAAGCCATTGGCGCGTATGAGCGCGGTGCCCTTTTGCGGCGGCACTGTGATGCCAAGCTGCGCGAGGCCGAGGCGCGGATCGAGAAGATTGCCATGGGCGATGACGGCTCGGTTGCCGCCGTCCCGTTCTAAGCCGGACCCTTATTTTCTTAACGAGGAAGAGACACCATGCCTTCTGTAAGCCCCTCCCTCTCCGCCGCGATGGCGCAGGCTGCAACCGCTGTGACCGAGACGATGGAGTGCATTCTGCCCAAGTCCGACTTTGCGGAGCAAAAGCTTTTCGATGCCATGCGCTATAGCGTTTTGGCTGGTGGCAAGCGGCTGCGGCCCTTCCTGCTGCTCAGCACGGCCCAGATTTATGGCGTGGACGAGGACTGCGCCCTGCGCGCCGCCGCCGCGCTGGAATGCGTGCATTGCTATTCGCTGGTGCATGACGATCTGCCCGCGATGGATGATTCCGAGCTGCGCCGTGGCCAGCCGACAACGCATATCCGGTTCGACGAGGCGACGGCCATTTTGGCTGGTGACGCGTTGCTGACTATCGCGTTCGAGATTCTTTCCGATCCACGGACCCATGAAGATCCGAAGATTCGCTGTGCGTTGGTGGCCTCGCTGGCGCGGGCTTCGGGTGCGAACGGTATGGTTGGTGGCCAGATGCTGGACTTGATTGCCGAGGACACCAACTTTGATATCGGTGCGATTACGCGTTTGCAACGCATGAAGACGGGCGAGCTGATCGCCTGTGCGACTGAAATGGGCGGTCTTCTGGGTAAGGCCTCGCCCCAGCATTTGAACGCGCTGCGTGCCTATGCGCATGATCTGGGCCTTGCGTTCCAGATTATCGACGATTTGCTGGATGCCGAAGGCACCGCCGAGGAAACCGGCAAGCCAGTTGGCCGCGACGAGGAAGCCGGCAAGGCGACCTTCGTGACCATTCTTGGTCACGACCGCGCCCGTCAGCAAGCCAAGCTTCTGTGCGAACAAGCCACCCAGCATCTCAGCCTCTTCGATGGCCGCGCCAAAAACCTTGAAGAAGTCGCCCGCTTCGTCGTGGATCGTAAGGCTTGATTTTTACAGCTTGAAGTAAACCGCGAATCCCGTGCAGTTGTCGGCTGCGGCGGGGAAGAGTTGTGTCGGGTTGACTCCTGTGACGTTCGTCCAGCCACCGCGATCGATCAGCGTGAGGGTGGGCATGCCGTCTTCGCTCATAATAAGGGGGATTGTGGCGGCCGGAAGGACGCCTGCGACGAAGCCTCCGGCATAAGAGGTGGCCGAGCCCGGATAGCGCGATACGATGGCGGCGCAAACCGCGCGTCGGTCGATGCGATCCATGTTGGCGGGGAAGGTGAATATCAGCGAAAAGCCACTGACCGCCAAGGCGGGCGGGAACTGGATGAAAACCGTGCCGCCCCATGCATTCAGGGTATCGTTACCGGCGGCATTGATGATGCCGGGCGGGTAAAGGCCTGCGGCGATCTGGGCGGCAACCGTTGTCGGTGGCGTCGCCGTTGTGGCGTGGCCGGTATAGGTGGCCTTGATCGTGCTGGCGATTTGAAGGATCGTTTGGGCCGTGTCGGAGATGGCCTGTTGTTTTTTGACAGCTGTGGCTGTGCCCCATATGGCTCCGGCAACGAGCCCGACGATGCCAAGGACAATCGCGACTTCGGTGAGGGTCATGCCCTTGGGAACTGGATCGCCACGTCGCTGCGCTCCTCGCGATGACGGCAGAGGGCTTCTGAGTCTTTTTATCCACTTCATATGAGAGGGGCCCATGGCTTAAGAGACCTTTCTGGTTGTTTCGCGGGTCAGGCTCCATTCGACGCGCCCGCCTTGCGGTCCGATCTTGCCGCTCAGGCAGAGTTGAAGTGTCCCGCGCGGTTGGCCCTCGCCGCAATAGATACTGGGCTCCAGCGTCAAAAACAAACGGCCCGCGCCTGTCAGGCGAAGCCGCCAGCCTGTGCCCGACGGTGTGCGCAGCAGGGCCGAGCCTTCGTCCTGCGCCAAAAGGGCTTTGACATCGGGATGCAAATGCCAGCGGATGGCAAAAGATCGTCCGGCGGGGCCGAAGAGGCTTTCCTTGCAGCGAAGCTCATCCCCTTCTTGACCCAGCGAAATCAGGCGTTGCAACTTGACCTTGTGGCGCGGCCAATAGCCGTCATGGACCATATCGACGAACTGGGTGTTGTTGACTTCATAGCGGTTGTTCTGGATATGGTGAGGACGCTGGCCGATGCCCCCGTCGGGAAGCAGCTCGCACGCGTTCGTGTCTTGCAGGACGATCGTATTATGCGCCGCCGTCGCCGCCATGGCGCGGGACCATTGGTTGTGCGTCTGCGGGGCCGCGCCGCAATTGGTGAAAAGACGCTCTTTGCCGACGCTGAACTCGAACGACATCAAGCCAGCATGCGCTTGCCCATCGTGCGGGCGCGGGGGCGGGCCTCCGGCATCGACCAGAAGCAGGCTGCGCCCCGCCGTGAGTCGCTCATAGCCCATTTGGGAGAGCTGTTTGATCGAGCGGGCCTTGGCACCGGACAGCGTTTGCGTGGCCTCGAAGGTCAGGGTGCGGCCTGTTTCGCTGCCGTTGAAAAGGGCGAGTCCGCCATCCCCGTGCCGGAAAAAACGGACGGCGGGCATCATGCGGGTGATGGCCAAAGAAAGATCGTGGGGAATATCAATGCGGGCCGCGCACAAGGCCCCGCGAATGTCGATGAAAAGCCGCAGCATATCAGCCAGCACGGACGGGTTGCGGCTGATATGCCCGCCATCGGGCAGAATCTCCGTTTCGATTTGCCGCAACAGCAAATCCAAAGCCAGCCCGACGGCCTTTTCGCTGTCGGTCAGGGCAAGGCCCCCATAAACAAGCCCTTTGATCGCTTGCGTAGCTTCAAGGCCAAAAAGGCTGGCTTGGGTCGTGTTTTCAAGATGGCGAAGCTGGCGCACGGCGGCGGACATAATCTGGCCCGTGAAATCATGCGTCGCGGCGGGGCTATAGAAATCATAAAAAGCAATCCAGTTCGCCAGCCTTGCCCCCAAGACAGCGGGCGACCAGCTTATCTCATCCCATTGTTCGGCACTGTCTTCAATCCATTCATGGATCAGGGCAATGGCTCGCCGCCGCGCGATCTCGGTGCCCACAGCGCGTAAGTCGCGCAGGCACTCGTGGGTCAGGAAACAGCGGTTGACGAGGTCGCAGGATAGGGCCTCGGAATCGAATAATTCGGGATGGCCCGCGATCAGGGCCTGCCCGCGTGCCGAGTCACCGGGCCATGGATCGGGCAGGGACAGGCGCATTTTGTCCGGCACTTCGCCCTGATCCAGCATCAGCCGATAAAAAGGACTGCTGTAGGTTACGGACTGAACGTGCCGTTTGATCTGGCGCAAAAGGCGGG
Organism: Alphaproteobacteria bacterium; assembly: GCA_028683655.1. Lineage (GTDB taxonomy): Bacteria > Pseudomonadota > Alphaproteobacteria > UBA9219 > UBA9219 > UBA8914. Next base: position 1,645 of record JAQUHK010000020.1, on the reverse strand, counting down.
TCGGGCTGTCCATCGCCCCTCCGTTCAGCCGCGCAGCGCGGCCAGATTGGCGGCGTACTGGGTGGGGCCTCCGGCAAAACCGGCGGTGCCCGCGACCAGCACATCGGCTCCGGCGGCGATCACGCGTGGGGCCGTTTCGGTGTTGATTCCACCATCAACCTCAAGATCAATGTTCTTTCCTATCTTGTTGATGAGATTACGCAAAGCTGTAATCTTTTCAAGCTGGCTTTCAATAAAGGATTGTCCGCCAAAGCCGGGATTGACCGACATGACGAGGACCAGATCAAGGTCACCCAGCACGGGCTCAATCGCCGCGATGGGGGTGGCAGGGTTCAGGGCGACGCCCGCCTTTTTGCCAAAGCTCTTGATCGTCTGGATCGTTCGGTGCAGGTGGGGACCGGCTTCGGGATGGACGGTGATGATGTCGGCTCCGGCCTTGGCGAAGCCCTCGATGAATAAATCCACAGGCGAAATCATCAGGTGGACATCAAAGACCTTCGCACTGTGTGGGCGCAGGGCTTTGACGATGGCGGGCCCGATGGTGATGTTGGGCACGAAATGGCCGTCCATCACGTCGATATGGATGTAATCGGCTCCCGCCGCGTCAATGGCGCGCACTTCTTGCCCCAAAGCGGCAAAATCAGCGGAAAGGATGGATGGGGCGATGCGAAGGGTCTGTGTCATGCGAAAAGCGGGGCTGGAATAAAACAAATTTCACCCGCGACCCTACCAACCCCAGCCCCAAAGCGCAACGGGAATGCTTTGTGTCACCTATTTAAATAGTGGCGAAGTTTTGACCCCGCGTTGATTTATTTGACTGATTATTGAGGACTCGTGCCCAAAGAGGGAGATGGAGGCCTTTGTCTTGTCGGCGAGATGGGAAGCCGAGGTTTTTGTCGAGAGATGTAATCTCTTACATCTGCTCTGGCATGTAACAAGGCGACATCATCGCAAGTCACAGTCGTCCCCCCAATGACGTGAGCCGAACCGTCTGGCCTGATGTCTTTCCTGTGCTCCAGATGCCAATAGGCCTCTTCCGGAATTGATTGAACATGACCGGTCATCTTGCGGTGATAGTCGAAAAGAAGGTCTAGTTTTTGTTTTTTGTTGAGGTCATTCGAAAGCATGAGCTTTGCGAACGGCTCCCCCAATAAGTCTTGACCCCAAACCTTCTCAGGAATGGCATGAACAAGAGCCTTTTCGAGAAACGAGGCAGAAAGCTCTGTGAAATTTAGCATATCACCGGATGAAACAAGATTTTGATAACGCATAACGTCCGGTTTGTTCATGCATGATAAGCATTGGCCAATATGACAGGCAATTTCGTGAACTTTTACAAAAGCAACGAAGAGCGGGGAATCTTTAAAGGCACTGTCAATTTCTACAGAAGGGCTATAGTCCACACTCAAGACTTCACCTGTTGTTGCGTTGGAGTCGACACTCACTGGAAAATGAAAAACAGCAGGCCCGTCCGTTCTTTCCTGGACATCGTCTTTGAAAAAGACGGATTCATCATGATATACCCCTCGCACTTGAAGAGTTGGCGTTAAGGGGTTGTTAAGGCGGGCGTGATTCAAGCTATTTATGGGAACACTGCTGACGCCGGAACAAAGGAACACGCTGCTGTACCGCCATCGTGGCGAGG
>JAQUHK010000137.1 GCA_028683655.1 Alphaproteobacteria bacterium | reverse complement strand
CGGCCCGAACCGCTCGCTGGCCCGCATGGAGCGGTTGCTTCAGGTGCTTTTGTGCGCCGGAGCTTATGAGCTTTATCATCACGGCGAGATCGACGCGCCGATTATCATCTCAGATTACGTTGATGTAACCCGCGCCTTCTTCAACGACAAGGAGCCGGCTCTGGTCAACGCCATTCTCGACTCCATCGGCAAAAAAGTACGGTCGTAGGCTTAACCTTCTGTCAAAGTGTTTGCCCGATACTTCTTCCCTCAAGAGAGAAGGGGAAGTGGATGCCTGTTTTGTTTCGTTTCGTGACCTGTTTGATTGTGACGACTTTGATTGCTGGTGCTCCTTGTGCCTGGGCCTCTGGCGGCGGCGGTGGTCACGGCGGGTCGGGCGGCGGCGAAGCCAAAAAAGAGAAGGCTGACGAAAACAAGAAAAAGAGGCGCGAGGCTTCGACCATAACCGGCGGCGAGTCCGAAACGGATCCCATCTATCTCCATCTTGCTCCCATTACGTTTCCTGTCATTGACGACAATGGGGCCCAACAAATCGTGACAATGCTTGTCGATCTTCAAACGCCGGACCGTGCGAAGGCCGAGGCCATGCAAAACAGCATGCCCAAATTGAAAGACGCTCTGTTGCAAGCTCTTTACGGCGGTATGGCCGATGGCAGTATGCGTAACGCCTATATGCTTGATGTTGCAAAGGTAAAGGCTTCTGTGATCGAGACGATCAATCGTGTTTTCGGGGCAGATCATGTGAAAGACGCTTTCGTCCAGGCCGTTTCGCAAAGAAAATTATAAGCTCTGTCGTTTTAGCCTCTTGCCTTTATGGCTTTCTTTGGGCATTCTCTTTCGGCCTTGCGTCTTGGGGAACGAGCCCCCTGCGCACAGCGTCCCCGTGGGCCGGAGCCTTGCGCCCCCCGCTTTCGTGACAGTGATAGATAAAAGGAACCATCCAATGGATACAGAGTTCATGATTATTATGGCCTGTGGGGTTTTGGCCCTGCTTTATGGCCTGTTTACGGCGCGTAGCGTCCTCTCTTCTTCCGCCGGAACGGCGCGAATGCAGGAGATTGCCGGAGCCGTTCAGGAAGGGGCAAAAGCCTATCTGAACCGCCAATACATGACGATCAGTGTCGTCGGTATCGTTATCTGCCTTGCTTTGGGAGCCTTTTTGGGCGTCCATGTTGGAATCGGGTTCCTCGTCGGTGCCGTCCTTTCGGGCGTTGCCGGTTATATCGGTATGAATGTTTCCGTCCGCGCCAACGTCCGCACGGCTGCTGCTGCGCAGGTCGGCATGAAAGAAGCTTTGGATATCGCCTTTAAGTCGGGCGCGATCACGGGGCTTCTCGTTGTCGGTCTGGGCTTGCTGGCCGTCGGCGGTTACTATGCTGCTTTGGTGAGCTGGAAGGGTCTGGGCGAAGACCAGATCCGTTCCGTGATCGAAGCCTTGGTGGCTTTGAGCTTCGGTGCGTCGCTGATTTCCATCTTTGCCCGTCTGGGCGGTGGCATCTTCACCAAGGGTGCCGACGTTGGTGCCGACTTGGTTGGTAAGGTCGAAGCCGGTATCCCCGAAGATGACCCACGCAACCCTGCCGTTATTGCTGATAACGTCGGCGACAATGTCGGCGATTGTGCCGGTATGGCAGCCGACTTGTTTGAGACTTATGCCGTGACCATCGTTGCGACGATGCTTTTGGCGGCCTCTTTCTTCGTCAGTGAAACGCGTGCGGTCATGATGATCCTGCCGTTGATGATTGCGGGCGTTTGCATCGTGGCATCGGTCCTCGGCACCTATTTCGTTCGCTTGAACGCCAAGCAGAACATTATGGGGGCCTTGTACAAGGGCTTGATCGCCACGGGTGTTATGTCGGCGGGTTTGATCTATCTGACGATCAGCCAGCTTGTTGGCATGGACGCGCCTGTTGCTACCATCGACGGTGCCGATATCTCTGGCATGAACCTGTTCCTCTGCTCGATGGTTGGGTTGGGCGTCACGGCTTTGATGGTCTGGATCACCGAATACTATACCTCCACGGCTTATCGCCCTGTGCGTTCGGTTGCGGCGGCTTCGGCTAACGGTCACGGCACCAACGTGATTCAAGGTCTTGCCATCTCGATGGAGTCCACGGCTTTGCCTGTGTTCGTGATCGCGATCGGTATCATCATGGCTTACAGCCTTTGCGGCCTGTTTGGTATTGCCATAGCGGCGACGACCATGCTGGCTTTGGCCGGCATGATCGTGGCGATTGACGCCTACGGTCCTGTCACGGACAACGCTGGCGGCATTGCCGAGATGGCCGACATGCCCAAGGAAATCCGTGTCACAACGGATGCTCTGGACGCCGTCGGCAACACGACCAAGGCCGTGACCAAGGGCTATGCCATCGCTTCGGCGGGGCTTGCTTCGTTGGTTCTCTTTGCCGCGTATATCGAGGATCTGCATCACTACTTCCCGAATCTGTCGGTCAAGTTCGATCTTCAGGACCCGTATGTAGTGGTTGGCCTCTTCATCGGTGGTATGCTGCCTTATCTGTTCGGCTCTATGGCGATGACGGCTGTTGGCCGTGCTGCCGGTGCCGTCGTTCAGGAAGTGCGTCGCCAGTTCCGCGAGATCAAGGGCATTATGGAAGGCAAGGCCAAGCCGGAATACGGTAAAGCCGTTGACATGCTGACCAAGGCTGCGATCCGTGAAATGATCGTTCCTTCGTTGCTCCCGATTGCTGCGCCGATCATTCTGTATGTTGTCATCAATGCGGTGGCGACACAGGAACAGGCCTTCACGGCTTTGGGTGCGATGTTGCTTGGCACGATCGTAACGGGTCTTTTCGTTGCGATCTCCATGACCTCCGGTGGTGGCGCTTGGGATAATGCCAAGAAGTACATCGAAGAAGGGCATCATGGCGGCAAGGGCTCGGAAGCTCATAAGGCTGCCGTCACGGGCGACACGGTCGGCGATCCGTACAAGGATACAGCCGGTCCGGCCATCAACCCGATGATCAAGATCATCAACATTGTGGCAATCCTCCTGCTGGCGATCTTGCACAGTATGGCGTAAGCCGCACGGTTGATCCGTCAAAGAAACCCCGCTGCCGCAAGGTGGCGGGGTTTTTTGTTTCAGGGATTGTGCCCGAAAGCCATTCACGCCGTGATTTCTGGATGTTTGCGTTGATCAATGGGTTGATCAGTTTTGTCTTGTATGGGGGGATGTATGCTTTTTACCCCATGTTTGTTGTTAAAGCCATTTACGATCTCGTCGTGATAATTCCTCCCCTTTCTCTTATGGCGCGCCGTTGCTCGATTTGGACAAGTCTGGGGGTGGATGCTTCTTCCTGTTCCCCTTTTGCTATCCTCGGCGTCATCGGTGCCACGTCAGAGCTGCTTGCTTTAGGGATCGTTGGTGGCCTTGGCGGGATAGCAGCGGGCATTTACCTGCTCGTCCTTTACTGCCAAAAGGGCGACGAAGGCGAGAATCGCTTTGGTCCTGCACCAGCAGCTGTTCCAGCAGTTTAGGATAAAGAGAAGAGGGAGTTATTCCTCATTGGGCGGCGAGAATTCCTCGTCGTCCTTGATATCTGCGCCGTTATCGGGCGGCAAATCCACATCCCCGACGGAATCGTTATTCGTGGAGTCCGGTGCCGCAGAAGGGGCGGTGGAGTTTGTCGTAACGGCGGCCTGTTCGTGTGGTCCAAACTGGGTGTAAGCCAAAGCCAGCAAAAGGAAAAGGGCGGCCCAAATGGCGATATTACGCAGGGCTACACCCCGATTGCTGGCCAGCACGCGCGGCGCAATCATGATGACGATCCCGGCACCGATAAGGGCGGAAAGTATCTGGGCGGTTGTGTCCATCTTGTGCCTATCTGATTGATAAAAAAGGTTTACGCTGAGCGGTCGATGCACCGCGAGGGTCAGTTTAGCTCCTTTTTATGATTAATCAACTGTGGCCCCGAAGTACCAAAATTTGAAAATAATTAAAAGGGCTAGTTTTTTATTGTGTTTGCGGGATGATTCGTGCATGTTGCGCGAACGGAAGCGCACGTACCACTGGCCCAAGGACGGTATCGGTTACCACCTTATCGTTCCCCACTGGTTTATGTAACGACGCTTTGCCGCTCTACTCCTCTGCGAAGAGGGGATAGGGAACGTGGTATGCAGCAAAGGATATTCTCTCAAACAGCACGGTAGAGAGAGTTCTGGGTTGATGGCAAAGATAGTCTTTGAGGGCTGGATTGAGTACGATTCCCATGTCGGGATTCTGTGCGCGATGTTATGTTCCCGTTTGCCATAGGCCCGATATTCTTTGCTCCTATTTGCTAGGCAAAGGAGTTTTTGCAATGGGCTTGATCGCAGCAGCGGAGTTTTTGAACGTTAAAGAGAATCGTGCCGTGAGGGCGGCCAATGAACCTATCGGTTCGCGTCAGTCCATGATGCGGCGCATCGGTGTGTTCGAATTGATCGACGGTGAGTTTGTCGGTCATATCGCGACCCTCAATTTCAAGTGCGATGCCATCATCAAGGCTAATCCTTATCGCAAGATCGGGAGCGAGCCAGAATATGTTGTGGTCCAAAAAGGGGCCGAGATTTTCCATTATGATATTGGTTTTGCTTGGGACCGTAAGACAGACGGCAATCAAGAGCCCTATATCCTCGTGCATCTGGATGATCCCTCTTTTTCCAAGACGCTACAGGCGATTTTGGTCAAGGGCGGGAACAATATGTACCACTTGTTCTGGGATCGTATCACCATCTGTGATGGCGATATTGAAAAGCAGATCATTACAGAAGAGTGCATTCCTTATGTCGGCGTGCTGCGGCCCATTGACAAGCCGACGGAATATCTGATCGAGATTTATCCGTCGCTTCAGGAAATCTGGGATCCGGATTGAGGAATCCTGTTGCATATGGCATTTAGCATTTAGCATTTAGCATCGAAGGGGGGGATTAACCTTCTTTCGGACACAGTGCTGGATATGCAACTTTTCGTTCTTTTCGCTTGCACTTACGGCCTCTTGCCGCCACACTGCGCCCGCACAGAAGCCTGCCCGACCGTCCAGCGTGGTCACGGGCGGCTTTCCATGAAATAAACCTTTAAAAGCAGGCACCATGAAAGTCGATGCGAATACCGTCCGCAAAGGGCATGTTTTGGACCACAATGGCAAGTTGTGGGTCGTTATCAAGAGCGAAATTATGATCCCTGGCAAAGGGAATGCGATTGTCCAGATCGAGATGAAGGATGTCCGCACGGGCATCAAGACGAACGAGCGTTTCCGCACAGCTGAAACTGTCGAGCGTGTTCAGCTCTCCGATCACGAGATGCAGTTCCTGTTC
>JAQUHK010000136.1 GCA_028683655.1 Alphaproteobacteria bacterium | reverse complement strand
GCTATGAACTCAGGTTAACAATGATTCTCAATTTTCTTGATATGTGATTCACTGTCTTCCTGAAAGGGAGGCAAATCTGATGGAGGGCTTTGAAAAACAAAAATTAAAAAGTTTGTTGGAACATTTCTCAGAGGTTGAAAATTTCCGAAAAAGTTGGAGGCTATGAAAAACGCGATATCGGAGAAAAACCATCTCTCAATCGTCGCAATGGCACTTCGCCTAAAACGCTTATAACGGAAGGTGGCTCTTTGACCGTGCCTATGCCACGCGATAGAGATAGCCGCTTTGAACATCAGTTCATTAGAAAGCACCAGCGCCGCCTTGATGGCTTTGACGAAAAGGTTATTGCCCTTTACGCACGGGGAATGTCCATCAAAGACATACAAGGCCAGTCATCACTCCTCTTCTAATATGGTTCTGCAACACACAAGCTGCGCGCAAGTTGAGAGACATGTAAAACGTTTTGGCGTTTCACAATCTCTGGCGGGCTGAAGCCCGATTTGGTCGGTGCCTCTGGGTTAATATCCTCGGGCTTCAGCCCGCCAGCATTGTGTTCGACAACTTGTTGTTCGACGCAAAGCGCAACTTGCAGCCAGCCCTCAAGAGCTTGACCTGTTGCGCAAAGGCCTTGGCCGTTTGGCACAAGAATGGGGGAGGACGGCAGCCGAGCTGTGTCACCCGAAGAAAGGTTAACTCCAACCCCAAGTCCGTTTTATAGTCAGTCAATCAATTTAAAGAGCGAAGATTAACGACCCCCCAGTCCGTAGCACCTCAGTTCCATCACACAGCCCGCGCCGTGTGCCGTCTCTTTGGCCTTTGTGACAGCCTTAAAAATCAAGCCCAACCCCAAAACAGCGAGACGCAAGAGCGGTCAGACATTTTGTCTGACAAAAAAGCTAAAAGCTGCGCGCAAGTTGCGCTTTGCGTCGAACAACACGTTGTTCGACGGTCGTCTGGCGGGCTGAAGCCCGATTTAGATTGAACCTTTGGGCTAAGGTTCTCGGCCTTCAGGCCGCAGTAGTTTTGGCAGCCAGATGGCTGGCATACAAAACTATCAACTTGCGCATAGCTATTGTCCTGTCTGACACCGTTAAACGGTTTGGCTGACAGTACCCCATGGCTCGAACACTCGCCTTTGTAACGAGTTATCCAATTTTTCTTTCGGTTGCCGCGTAACAATCTTGCTTTTTTATATGCATAGGTTGGGTTCCCTGTCCCACAGAGTGTCATGCTGTGCCATGACGTGCTTTGGCGCGCACAGTGTGAACATGCTGAAAACGCCTATTTTCATTGACATTTCTGCATTTTGTGATAGGATGCGTCCGTTGAGTTTGTGAACTCAATCTCGTCGGCCATTGGGCCGCTCCGTCGTCGCCATATGTCGATGGTAACGTAGGTAGACGTTTTTACGTTGCCTGTTTATAGCGATATATCCGTGTTCCCAATTCTCAAACGTTGTGTCTACGTATTACTCTGTCCGCTAGTTATGGTCAGACCAGAAAGCTTTGCACAAGTTGCGCGTTTGGTCTGACCACAGCGGTCAGACCGCAGCCGCGTTTGCGGGCTAAAGCCCAAAAGTGCGAAGTCATATCCTCTATATGGGGGATGTATTCATAGCCTCGTTGTGAGGTCAGTAATTTTAACCGCCCGTCCATAGCTTTTTATGGCGGGCATTTTTTATGGGAGAACGTCATGCTCGTATCCGTCGATTACAAGAAGTTCCAAGATAAACTCAACGTCTATAGCTCAAACAAACCCTATACCGAGGAAGAAGCCGCCGAGGCCTTTCATAACGTTGTTAGCCTCATTCGCCTTTTCAGAGAGATCGAACGAGAGGTTTGCGCCAGAAAAAATCTTGAGCTGCCATGGTCTTGACTCTTGCCGCTATTCTCTCGTTTTTCTTGGTAACTTACTGATATTTGTGTTATAAACTTACTCTATTGTAGGAGGATTTCTTCCATGGGCACGACAAAACCTCAATCCAGCGGTTCTCCGGCCGAGGCCATTCTTTCTTTGGCGCGGCAGCATGGTATTTCCTATCGGGAAACGGGGTACGATGTTCTGGCGGAACAGATTACCCGATTGTCCGGTGACACTGTTAAGCTTGATCCTGTCGAGCTTCTATTGGTTGAGTTGGAGCGTTCCGGTTGCATTGGAGGAGAGGAAGTAACGCTTTTGCACGTCGCTTATCTCCGTTGCGTAAAATATGCGCCGGATGTTCGCCCATGAGTTTTGATCCTTTCGGCGATTTTGAAACGCGCGGCTATTTGCGAAACGTTGCGCAGGAAAAAGATCAACGGTTTGTAAGAGATTTGGAACATCGTTCCTTTAAAGCCAACATTCACAAGGCAATTCAGTTTCTTTCAAAATCTTCGGTCCTTCATTATCCCGATATTCTGAGTACGCACAAAGTCCTCTTCAGGTCCGTGTATCCTTGGGCCGGACAGGATCGTGCTCAAACGGCACCAACTGTTGCCGTAAGTCGTGGCGGCGTGTTTTTTGCGCATCCGGATGAAACGGCTCAAGCCATCGAATATGCTCTGAAGCTCGGACAAGATTCGGAAAACATGAAAAGCCATCCCGGCGAGGTCATGTCCTATCTTGCACATGCTCACCCGTTTCTTGACGGAAACGGACGCACTATTTTGACCGTACACACGGAATTGGCAGAGCGGGCCGGCTTCAGCATTGCGTGGGAAAAAACAGACAAAACCGTCTATCTCGACGCTTTAACCGAAGATTTATTAAATCCGAAAGATGGCATTCTTGATCGCTATCTCCTATCGTTTTTGCGGCCCGCCATATCGCGCACGCAGCTGACCTCACACATCGTTAAAACCCAAGGCCTAGAAGGCGGCGATCTTTTTCCGGAGGTTGAATATACCCAATACGTCGAGAACGGAAATAACGGGAATCGCAGCAAAAGGCCTCCTCCGCTTAAGCTGTGAGGAAAACGACTTAACTATACCTCGTCGGTCTTGTACGCCTCTTCAGAGAGGTCGAGAGTGAGGTCTGCGCCAGAAAAAATCTTCTGCCGCCAAGTTCCTGATATTGAATCTGTATTGCCCGTTTTTAGAACTTTATCCCATAGGGGTGTCTTGACACCCCGTGCCATCCATCTTTCACTAACTGTATTGGAGGAACTATGCACCCAGCTATTATTCTCGCCCGCGTCTCTACACCTGAACAGGAAGCAGGCCATTCTCTTGAGGCCCAGCTTGCCAATCTTGAAACTTATGCCGAACGTAAAGGTCTGGACGTCGTTCAGGTCTTCCGCATTATCGAAAGCTCGACCAAGGGCTATCGCCCTGAGTTTGAGCGCATGATTGATTTTCTAAAAAAGCAGAAACAGCGTCATGCTCTTATTATCGACTGTGTAGATCGTTTGCAGCGTAGCTTTACCCATACGCCTGTTCTGAACGCCCTGATGGAGAAGAACATCCTTGAGATTCACTTTGTGCGCGAAGGTAATGTGATCGATAAGAATGCCAACAGTATGCAAAAGATGATGTGGAATATGGGTACGGTGATGGCCCAGTCCTACACCGACCAGCTATCAGACAATGTTCGCCGCAGCATCAAGCACAAGATTGGTAAGGGCGAGTGGATTGCCCAAGCACCGCTTGGCTATCTGAACGCCACCGATCCGGCCACGGGGCGGGGCATCATTGTTATCGACCCGCAGCGTGCGCCGCTGATCCAGAGATTGTATAACGACTATGCCTCCGGCGTGTACTCGATGGCCGAGCTTGCGCGTAAGTCAGGAGAATGGGGATTGCTGACCAGAAAGGGCCAACCGCTGGCTATCCAGACCGTGGCCAACATTCTGAGCAACCCGTTCTACAGCGGCCTGATGCGGATCAAGGGTAATCTTTATCCGCATGCCTATCCCAAGCTGGTCGAGCCAAGGGTGTTTCAGGCCTGTGAAGAGCGCAAACGTCATGCGGGGATGCCTCAGCAAGCCATCAGGATCACCCGCCATCCGTTCTTGCTGCGCGGGCTTATGACGTGCGCCACATCGGGGCGCAAAGCCACCTGTGCGCTTCAGAAGAAGCAATACGTCTATCTGATGGTGCGCAATCCCGCCAACCAGAACAAGATCATTTGGGTAAAGGAGGATGCGGTAATCGAGCAAATCACGGATGCTCTGCAATCCTTCTCCATGCCGCAAGACTTGCTGACGGATGTGCTGGATTATATCGACAAGACGGACGATCAAGAAAAGCAGCTCAACAAAACAACGGCCAAGGAGCTACAGTCTGAACAGACACAACTGGCACAGAAGCTAAGCCGCCTGACGGATTTGCTGATCGATGGCAGCATCGGCAAAGACATGTACGAGGCCAAGAACAAAGACCTTCAGCTTCGCAAACAGGAGATCGAAAGCCGCCTAAATCAAATGGAGGAGCCATCCAAAGACAGCCAAGACACCCTTGGCAATGTCATTACGATGCTCTCGAAAAGTGCGGAAATGTTCGCCAGTTCTAAAACCGACCAAAAACGACAAATGCTCGGATTCGTGTTTTCGAACTTGCAAATGGAGGGGCCAACTCTCAGATATTCTTTGAGAAAACCGTTCGAGGTACTTCAACAAGTACCCCATAATCCCAAATGGCGTCCCCGAGAGGATTCGAACCTCCGGCCTGCGGTTTAGGAAACCGACGCTCTATCCTGCTGAGCTACGGGGACGTATCTTTTTCGCGGGGGGGAGGGGCGGTTAGTCGATTTCCTCGAGGTTGACGGCCAGTTTGTCGTGGTCGATATCTGGTTGTTCTTCGCTTGAGCCAAAGGTGACGAAGGATTCGTTGGGCGTTGTTTCTTCGGGGGCGTCGAAATCCTTGAAGGGAGAGGTGGGTGTCTCGCTGTCTTCCAGATCGTTTGCGGGCAGGCCCTTTTGCTCGCGGGCGATACGACGCTGGGCCTTTTGCAGGGCGGCGTCGAGGTCCATTTGCTTGCACAGGCCGAGCAGCACGGGGTTGCGTGGCTTGAGGTTGGAGGCGTTCCAGTGCAGCTTGTCGCGGACCTTGACGATGGTATCTTTGGTGGTCGCGAGCAGGCGGGCGATCTGGGCGTCCTGAAGCTCGGGGTGCGTTTTGATGAGATAGAGGATGGCGTCGGGCTTGTCGGCGCGCTTGGAAACAGGCGTATAGCGTGGGCCTTTGCTGCGGGCGGTGGGCTGAGGCAGCTCGGTGCGGACCATTTTAAGATGAGCGCGCGGGTCTTTTTCGCAGCGCGTGATTTCTTCTTGGGTCAGTTGGCCGTTCATCAGGGGGTTAAGGCCAAGGATGCCCGCTGCGACTTCGCCATCGGCAATAGCCTGAAC
>JAQUHK010000019.1 GCA_028683655.1 Alphaproteobacteria bacterium | reverse complement strand
ATTTTATATTGGATTGGCTATAACAACTTTCTCAAAATCGAGACACCTATGTAACCCGTTGATTTAAAACGATTTTCTGAATCATCTCCTCGACGAGACAAAAAACGACGAAGTTTGTCTTGCTGTGGAGGCGGGGGACTACAAATCCGCAAGACCATAGCGTTTGCGGGTGAGGGCGAGGAGCATGCCCATTTCCAGCGACATGGCCAGAAGGGACGAACCGCCATAGGAAATGAAGGGCAGGGTCATGCCCTTGGCGGGGATCAGGTGGAGGTTAGAGGCCAGATTGATGGCGGTCTGGACCGCGAACTCGATCAAAAGGCCGCTGGCGGCCAAAAGGGCGAACAGGTTGTTTTCCTTGCGGATCAGCCAAAAGCCGCGCAGCGTGATAAAGGCGAACAGGGCAACCACGACCAGCGCGCCGATCAGGCCCAGCTCTTCCCCCGCGACGGCGAAGATGAAGTCGGCATGCGCGTCGGGGATCGACATTTTGACCGTCCCCGCGCCCGGACCCGTGCCGAAAAGCCCGCCATTGGTGAAGGCCTCAAGGGCCTTGTCGGTTTGATAGGTATCGCCCGTATGGTTCAAGAACCGGTCAAAGCGCGAGGCAAAATGCGGAAAGGTGTAATAGGCCCCGCAAAGACTGATCAGGCCGACCACGGGCATGGCTCCGGCAAGGCGCAGGGGCATACCGGCCAAGAAGAACTGCCCGAACCAGATCAGTGAGAGCAGTGCCGTCATACCAATATCGGGCTGTCCCAAAAGACATAAAACGATCAGAAGAAACAGGGCGATATTCAGCCCCAAGGCCGGAAAGCCGAGGCGCAGGCAGTGGCGCGAGAACAGCCACGCCGCCGTGACGGCAAAGACGGGCTTGACGAACTCGGAAGGCTGGATGGACAGGAACCCCAAATGGATCCAGCGCGTTGCGCCCTTAATTTCAACCCCGATGAAAAGCGTGGCCGCCAGCATCGGCACGAACAAAGCCGTCAGGATGATGGCGAGCGTTCTGATCTGGGTCGGGGACAGAAGCGAGACGCCGAACATCACGATCAGGCTCGGGGCCAGCATGGCCAGATGCCGCTCGACGAAAAAGAAGTTGCTGAGTCCATGCTTGACGGCGACGGCGGGCGTAGCGGCTTGGATCAGCAGGATGCCCATGCCCATCAGGACGACGAGCGCGACCAGCGTCCAGCGGTCGATAGTCCACCACCATTTGCCAAGGACGGTTTGGTCTGTGCGGGCGAGGGTCGGCATATCAGCGCAGCTTCAGGGTCGAGATGCCCACAAGGGCAAGGATACAGGCGATGATCCAGAAACGGATCACGACGGTCGGCTCGGACCAGCCAAGTTTTTCGAAATGGTGGTGCAGCGGGGCCATCTTGAAAACGCGCTTGCCCGTCATTTTGAAGGAGGCGACCTGAATGATGACCGAGACGGTCTCCATCACGAACAGCCCGCCGATGATCGCCAGCACGATTTCATGCTTGATGATGAGCGCGATGGTGCCGATTGAGCTGCCGAGGGCCAGCGAGCCCGTGTCGCCCATGAAGACTTGGGCGGGCGGTGTATTGAACCATAGGAACCCGAGGCACGCCCCGACAAGGGCTCCGCAAAAGACGGTGAGTTCCCCCGCGCCGCTGATAAAGGCGATTTGCAAATAGTTTGCAAAGACGAAATTGCCGACGAGATAGGAGATCAGCGCAAAGCACAGCGCGACGATCAGGACGGGCACGGTTGCAAGACCGTCTAGCCCGTCGGTCAGGTTGACGGCGTTGCTGGCTCCGACCATGACAAAGATGGCGAACGGGATGAACAGAGGCCCCAGCGGAATCCACAAATCCTTGAAGAAGGGAATGGCCAGAAAGGTCGTATGCGGCGTTTTGGCGACATAGAGGATGGCCAGTGTAGCCGCCAGCGAGATGACAATTTGTGCCGCCAGCCTGATCTTGCCCGGCACGCCGCGCACATTGCGCTGGGTCAGCTTCTGGTAGTCGTCGGCAAAGCCGACAAGCCCAAAACAGGCCGTCACGCCCATCACGATCCAGACATAAGCATTGGATAAATCGCCCCACAAAAGCGTGCTGACGATCACCGAGACGAGGATCATCAGGCCGCCCATCGTCGGGGTGCCCTTTTTCTTGAAATGAGTCTCGGGCCCGTCTTCGCGAATGGGCTGGCCTTCGCCTTGTTTGGCTTTGAGCCAGCGGATCAGGCGCGGGCCAAAGACGAAGCAGATCAAAAGCGACGTGAAAATTGCGCCACCCGTGCGGAAGGTGATGTACCGAAACAGGTTGAAGGCGATGAAGTCATTCGCAAAGGGAAAGAGGAGGGTGTAAAGCATGGGACCTGATGAACTTTCTAGCTTGCCTTTCGCGCTTGTGCAGAGCCGTCTGACAAGGCCGAGAGAATGGTTTCCATATGTAGGCTGTGCGAACCTTTGACCATCACGACATCGCCATCTTGAACTTCGCTGGCAATAAGCTCGGCCAAAGTTGCGCTGTCAGGCCGGTGGCCGCCGCGCAGGGCAGGCGGGAGGGCGTTGGTGAGGTTCTTCATCAGCTCACCACAGCAAAAGACGAGGTCAATTTCGCTGCGCAGGATCGTGTCGGCCAGATCGGCGTGAAGGGCAGGGCCGGTCTCGCCCAGTTCGCGCATATCGCCAAGGACGGCGATGCGGCGGGCCTTGTCACTGGCTTTGGGCGTTTTGCCAAGGGTGGTCAGGGCCGCATGTGTGGCGACGGGGCTGGCGTTAAAAGTCTCGTCGATCAGCGTGATGGTGCCTCCAGTCGGAAGCGTGACGGCGGCGATGGTGCCGCGCCCCTGTGGCGGGAGATAGGCTTCAAGGGCTTGAGCGCACAGCGGCACATCGGCTTCCAGCGCGGCGCAGGTTAAAAGGGCTCCCAGCGCGTTAAAGGCTAGGTGCGGCCCCATCTTGGCCATGCGATAGGTCAAGGGACGCCCCATTATCACGGCATCGATCAAAAGGCCGTTATCGTCGTGCTTGATTGCGACAAGCCGTGCATCGCTTTTCGGATCGCGTCCGAAGGACAGGATTTTCTTGAGGCTGCTTTCTTTGGCTTTGGCGGCGAGTTGTGTAAAATGCGAGTTGTCGCGGTTCAGGATGGCGATGCCGGTCTTGTCCATGCCTTCGAAAATTTCGGCCTTGGCATCGGCAATCGCTGCCGTTGACTCGAAATGCTCCAGATGGACGGCTTCGATGTTGGTGATCAGCGCGACATGGGGGCGCACGAGACGGGACAGAGGCCCAAGCTCGCCCGCATGGTTCATGCCGATCTCAATCACGCCATAGCGGGCGTCCTGCGGCAGACGGGCAAGCGTAAGCGGCACGCCCCAGTGATTGTTCAGGCTGCCTTCATTGGCATAGGTTTCGCCGACCGCGCCGAGCATCAGGCGAAGTTGTTCCTTCGTGCTGGTCTTGCCGACCGAGCCCGTGACCGCAACCAGCGCGGCGGTCGAGCGATCTCGTCCGGCGCAGCCAAGGTCCTGCAAGGCTTCCATTGTGTCCTCGACGAAAACAAGCGGCGCATCGGCGGGGACTTGCGGCGGTTGACGCTCGACAAGCGCGGCGATGGCTCCGGCTTCCATGGCGGCGCGGACGTAATCGTGTCCGTCACAGGAGGGGCCTTTGATCGCGATGAAAAGATCGCCTTGCTTCACCGTGCGGCTGTCAATGCTCACACCGTGGGCTACGCTGTCTTGCGGGTGCAGCGTGTGTCCCTTGGTTGCGCTTAAAACATCTTGGGCATGCCAGTTCAGCATTGAGGTCAGGCTCCTAAAAGTTTGCGCGCTTCTTGCGCATCGTTGAAAGGAAGAACGGTAGTGCCGACAATCTGGCCTTCCTCGTGGCCTTTTCCGGCGATGACCAGAACGTCACCGCCTTGAAGGGCTTCGATGCCCTTGGCAATGGCGGCAGCGCGGTCGCCGATCTCTTCAAGCGTATCGACCTTTTTACAGCCGGTCAGAATCTCGGCGCGGATGGCGTCGGCCTTTTCACTGCGCGGATTGTCGTCCGTCACGATCACATGATCGGCCAGCTTTTGCGCGATTTGGCCCATCATCGGCCTCTTGCCTCGATCTCGGTCGCCGCCGCAGCCGAAGATCACACGCAGCTTCGCGCCGTCATGTGCGGCGACATGGGGGCGTAGGGCCTCAAGCACGTTTTCAAGGGCCGCCGGTTTGTGGGCGTAATCGACAAAGACGCTGCCGCCTGCTGCCGAGCGGCCAATATATTCAAGCCGTCCGGGCACGCCGGTAAGATGGGTCATGGCCTCAACCATCTTATCGGGGTCTTCGCCACTGGCGACGGCGAGGCTCAGGGCGCACAGGCTGTTCCATATCTGGAAGGTGCCGATGACGGGCAGGTTGATCTCGTACGGTTTGCCCAAAAGCTCGAAGCGCAGGTTCTGGCCGCTTGAGGCGGGGGCATAGGCCAGCAGTTTGACCTCTTTGCCGCTGCGGCCAAAGCCCATGACTTTTTGCCCGCGCGCCAGACAAACGGCGTTGATGGCTTCAAACTCGGCGGCGTCCGCGTTCAGCACGGCGGTGCCGTTTTGCTTGAGGATGGAGGTGAACAAACGCAGCTTGGCGGCCAGATACCGCTCCATCGTCTCGTGATAATCCAGATGATCGCGCGAGAGATTGGTAAAGGCGGCAAGCCCCACCTGCACGAAGTCAAGGCGACGCAGCAGGATGCCGTGGCTGGAGGCCTCCATCGCCAAATGCGAAACGCCTTCGCCTGTGATTTTGTCGATGGTCTGGTGCAAGGTAACGGGATCGGGTGTTGTCAGCGAGCCATAGGTTGTCTCGCGGTCCGTGATAAGGCCAAGCGTACCGATCGCGGCAGCATCGTGTCCGGCGGCTTTCCAGAATTGGCGGGTGAACTGGACGGTCGATGTCTTGCCGCTGGTGCCCGTGACGGCGGCGACCATATGCGGCTGGCGCGGGTAAAAGCGGCTGGCTATCGCCGAAAGGGCATGGCGCGGATTGGGAACGCGCACAAGCGTGACCAAAGACGATAATTGGGGGGTCTTTGTTTCTTCGTCCAGAACAAAGACCGTCGCGCCGCTGGCCAAGGCTTCGTCAATGTAATCCGCGCCGTTACGGTTCGTGCCGTCGATGGCGACAAAGATGAAGCCTGCTTTGACTTGCCGTGAGTCGGCCGTGACGCCGGCTATCTGGCGATCCTCGCCTTGAAGGACGGCTCCGTCACTGGGCTGTATTAGATTCGACAGACGCATAATCATCCGTTTCTTTTGCGAGGTTGAGACTTTCAAGCACCTCAGACCCCAAAGGTTTCAAGAGCTGGTGTTCGGTCGCTGCCAACATCTCCGTGTCCACAGGCGGCATGTTCAAAAGCGGGCCAATCTGGCTTATCACATGACCGACGACGGGTGCGGCGGTCCAGCCCCCCGTTGCAAAACCATAGGTCTTGGCATTCCCCTTGGGATCGTCCAACAGCGCAAAGACAGCATAACGCGGCGCGTTGGCGGGGAAAACCCCTATAAACGAAGAAAGACGGGCATTTTCGCTGTAACGGCGTCCGGCGGCCTTGTCGGCGGTGCCGGTTTTGCCGCCGACAAGATAGCCGGCGACTTCCGCCTTCTTGGCGGTGCCCTCCTTAACCACAAGCCGCATGAGGGCACGCATCTGGGCCGAGGTTTTTTCCGAAACGACGCGGATGGTTTCCTCTTTGCTTTGCGCCTCCTTGTCTTTGATGAGCAAGGTTGGCTTGACCAGCAACCCACCGTTAACCAGGGACGAGACTCCGGCAACAAGTTGAACGGCGTTGATAGCAATCCCGTGACCGAAGGAAATGGTCATGGTTGTCGTATCGCGCCAGCTGGAGTCGGGGGGCACGATAGGAGAGCCAACCTCTGGCAATTCCAAAGGGGCCTTTTCGGTCAGGCCGAGGCTGGATAAAAAGGCTTTCTGCCGCGCTGTGCCGAGTCGCTCTGCCATGCGGGCCGAACCGATATTCGAGGATTCCATGAAAATCTCGGCCACATTCAGCCAGCCTTTGGCAGGATGAAAATCGCGGATGGTCTTGCTGCCGACTTCGATGGGGTGGGTCGTGTCAAACCGCTCGGACGGTTTGATCAGGCCGGAATCAAGAGCCATGGCCGTGTTGAAGGTTTTGAAGGTCGAGCCCATTTCATAAACGCCCAGCGTAGCGCGGTTGAACTTGCTGTTGTCCAGCGCGTTGCCCGCGTTTTGGGGGTCGAAATCGGGCAGCGAGACAAGGGCGAGGATTTCGCCGTTATTGACATCCATAATCAGACCCGTCGCGCCCAGCGCGTGATAGGTCTCGATCGCTTCGGCCAGTTCGCGGTGCAAAACGGTTTGAAGCCTTAGATCAATCGACGTGACCAGCGCGCCCTGATCGTTTTGTAGCCGGTCGTTCTCGCTTTTCTCCAGCCCCGCGATGCCTTTGTTGTCAATGTCGGTATAGCCCAGAATATGGGCCGTCAGCGCACCAGAGGGATACAGGCGGCTTTCGTCGGGCACGAACTCGAGCCCCGCGATGCCCATCTTGTTGATCGCGTAATATTGGCGCGGCGTGACGTGGCGACGGATCGTGACATAGCGTTTGGTTTCTTCGATCTCGCCCGCCAGCTTTTCGGCGTTGATATCGGGGAAGACGGCAGCCAGCTTGGCCGCGGCTTCCTGGGCGTCCAAGATTTTGCGCGTGTCGGCCATCAACATGACGGTGGGCAGCGAGGTCGCCAGAACGGTGCCCTTCCTGTCCACAATGTCGGCCCGCGCCGCGACAGGCAGGTCAGCGGTCAGCGCGTGGATCATGCGCGGCTCTTGAGTCTCGTTATCCATGGTCAGGCTGGCCAGCCGTCCCGAGACAACAAGGAACAACAGCGCGAAGCCAAAGAAAAAAACAGCCAACCGTCCCCGGGCGCGACGCAAGGCGTAATCGCCGGGCGAAGCCGGTTTGCGTCCGGCCCTGACGGTTGGCGGATCGGTAGGCGCGGAAGAGCCGAACAAGCCCGGAATAACGGGTTGCCGGTTATCTGGCCTGCGCCGCGAAGAGGGGCGCCAAGATCTCATTGAAGCGTGCCGGATCCAGCAAGAGCGAGCGTCTGGTCATCGCCAAGGGGCAACGAGGTGCCATCGGGAAGGGCTCCTGCATGGGCATTGTGCCGGATGACAAGGCGCGTGTTCAGGCGGTCGCTTTCATCGGCGGCGGCCTTGGGTTTGGCGGCGATAGGTCGTGGTCGCGTGTTTGCCGCTGTCATGACCTTGCGGGCCGCAGCTGCGGCGGCATAGTGGGATACGCTTTCGCCCTTGGCTGGCATGATGTCGGCCAGACGGGCATAGCGGGTGACCTGATGCGGCGCAGTTGGTTGAAGCGCAAGATGCTGGCGCGCTGCGGCTTCGATCCGCGCTGGGTTGGACAGATAAACCCACTCGGCTTTGAGCACATGCAAGTTGCGTTGTTCGGCTTCGATGTCGCCGTTCAGGGCGCGTAGTTGTTGGCCCAGTTCCTCGACGCGATAGCTGGTGTGATACAGGCCAAGGCTGACGATGATCGTCAGCGAAAGCCAGAGCAGGGTGGTCGAAGCGCGGGTCATGCGGCGGTCTCCGTGGACGGCAAAAGGTCTGTGCGTTCAGCCACGCGCAGGCGGGCTGAACGAGAGCGGGGGTTGGCGGCGATTTCCTCGGTGGACGGCAAGACAGGCTTGCGGGTCAACAGGCGGAAAAGAGGTTTGGGCGTTTCGCTGGAATCGAAAGGCAGATGGCGGCTGGCGCGCGGTGCGGCGTCGCTTTGATCGCGCAGAAACTCTTTGACGCAGCGATCCTCAAGGGAGTGGAACGACACGACTGCCAAACGGCCTTCTGGCTTGAGGAAAGAGGCGGCGGCTTCAAGCCCGCGCTTCAGCTCGCCCATTTCGTCATTCACGGCGATGCGCAGGGCTTGAAAGGTGCGGGTGGCGGGATCGACCCCGTCCTTGGAGCGTGGCACAACCTCACGGATCAGGCTGGCGAGTTCACCCGTGCGGGTCAGCGCTTTTTCCTTGCGGCGTTCCACGATGCGGCGGGCCACGCGGCGCGAGAATCGTTCCTCGCCGTAGGTATAGATGATGTCGGCCAGCTCTTTTTCGCTGGCGGTGTTGACAAGGTCGGCGGCACTTTCGCCTTCGCGGCTCATGCGCATATCAAGCGGCCCGTCGGCCTGAAAAGAAAAGCCGCGTTCGGCCTCATCCAGCTGGGGCGAGGAGACGCCAAGGTCAAAGGTGATCCCGTCGATCTTCCCTTTGTGCGTCTCATCCAAAAGGGCGCGCATCGAGCCGAACGTCCCTTGCAGCAGGCGAAGACGCGTCCCATAACTTTTGGCCATTTCTTCGCCCGCCTTGATCGCGTCGGGGTCGCGGTCGATGCCGAAAACGGTACCGGCTTTGGCGTCGAGCAACGCGCGGCTGTACCCGCCGCGTCCGAAGGTGCCATCAACATACAGGCCGCCTTCGCGTGGTTGCAGGGCCTCGATCACCTCGTCGAGCATGACGGAGATATGGGGGGAGGCAGCACGCATCAGAGCCTCCCATCCAGCTTGCCGGAAGCGGCGGCGATGATCTTGCTGAGCGAAATATCCTTGGCACGCGCCTGACCGCGTGCGGTTTCTTCGTGCGTGGCCAGCTTGGCGGGATCCCAAAGCTGGAATGTCTTACGCCGCCCGACAAAGGCAATCTCGCTTGTGATGCCAACAGCTTCGGTCAGGGATGAGGGCAGGACAACGCGCCCTTCGCCATCGAAGGGGACTTGGACGGAGCCGCCGAAAATCGTGGTTTCGATCAACTCAAAGGTTTCAGGCGGCAGGTCGAGTTTTTCAAGGCTTTCGCTGAGCAGCTCCAGATGCGCGATCGAGCAGCCATCAAGGGCTTCATATTGCAAGGAGCGGAAGACGACGATACCCGTGGCGTCTTGGCCGAGGGCAGCGCGAAAAGAGGCCGGAACCGACACTCGTCCCTTCTTGTCAATCTTGTTGACAAAACTGGAGAGGAAAACGGCCATTAAGTGCCTCTCAAATCAAGGGGTTGGAGATATTGTTGCGCTGCCGCACAGGTTCAAATCATGGGCTCTTATGGGATACCATGGGCTGGCATGGGAAATCAAGGGATTATGTGACAAAAATGCGCTGTTTTTCAAAATAAATTGTTCTTGGTCAGCAACAAGCGAAGACCCGATCATGTATTGATGGAGCCACTCAAAGTAAACAAAAGGAGAACATCCCCGTTTGTTCTTGTTGTGTTCTTGTTTTAGGGAAGGGTGGGCGAGAGGAGGCTGTCAGCTGCCGAAAAAGAGGAAGCCTTCCTCATCAAGTCGTCCCGCTTCAGGCAGGGGAAGCGTGCCGTATTGGACATTGCCTTTGGCCAGATCGGCGCGGCGTTGCGCATAGCCCAGCATGACGTTGGGCCCCTGATACACGAGCTGTCCATCCACAAGCGTTAGTGAGCCACCTTCCAGCACTTGACCCACTGAGCCGATTTTCTCCGGTCTTTCATGAAGGGGCAGGCAGGTGATGCGCGGCGCGGCCTCGGTCAGGCCATAGAGGATGAAAAGCTGTCCCGCGCGGGCCGTGATTTGCCGCAGCATGTCTTGCGTGCGCTCAAGGCTCATGCGCCCTCCAGCCTGAAGGAAGTTTTTCAGGCGCGGCACGCGCAGATTATCAAGGCCGGCGCGGGCCAGATATTCGAAATGGAACGGCACTCCGGCAAACAGGTTCACATCGCGCCGCTGGATCGTCTCCCACAGCAGGCGGTTTTTAAGGGCTAGTTCGCTGAGCATCAAGCTGGCTCCGGCGGTCAGCGTCATATGCAAAAGCGACAGGCCGAAGGAATAGGCAAAGGGCATCAGCAAAACGCCGCGCGTGTCCTGCATAAAACCCAAAGCTTTGATCGACGCGCGGGTGTTGTGTGCGATGGCATCATAGGAAAGGCGCACGGTTTTTGTGGCATCGGCAGGCGCGGGAGGCAAAAGCAACAGGAATAAATCGGGATGGACGGCGGTAACCGGAACGGTCGTCCGTTGCCAAAGCTGGAAATCGGTCAGCGGAAAATCCACGAGGGAATAGGGCCCCTCTGGCCTATACGAGGAGGGCAGCAGCACCCAGTCGGGTTCGTAAGTGCGGATAAAGGGCGCGGGCGGGTTGGAGGCCGGATCGATCAGAAGCAGCGCATGGCCGCTCGCCGCCGCCGACAAATACGCCGCCGCACCGTCTTTCGTGCGCGGTAAAGCCAAAAGGATCAGACTCTTGGGGCCGGTTTCTCGTGCTTTGTGCCAAAAGGGGACCAGTTTTTTGACAAGCTCGCGCAGCTCGCCATAACGCATCCACCCCTCGCTTGTGTCATCGCAAAGCACTGGCGTGCCGTCCAGTGTGAGGGCGCCGTCAAGGAAGTCCAGAAAGGGAAGAGGCGGCACAGGCATGGGCTCTCTCCTTCAACAAACTTGTTAGGTAGAGATCGTAACACCCCCGTTTCTGTTTTGTCGAGAGGCTTGGTGTTGAGGCTTTGGATGAAGTTGTTTGCTTAGCTCAACGCCGCCATCAGCAGATAGATCACGGTGATGACTCCCAGCGCGGATAAGCCCGTCTTTCCGATGGTTTGGTTCGTCGCGACTTTCGCAGAGGGATAGCGGTGTTTCAGGCTCCATTTGGCAGCATAGGTCAGGGCGGCCCAGACAAGCCCCAAGGTGGCGGTAAGGATCACCAGTTGCGTGGCAATACTTTCCGCAGGCTCCAGCCCGTCCAACAACGCGCGTATGGGTGGCACGAAAAAGAGCAGGGCGAAGACCAGCGTGGCCCCCAGCGTGCAACCACCCGCCGCATAAAGGCGCGTGGCCGCCGTTTCTTTCTTCAAGGCCAACATCAACAAGGCCATGATGTCTTTCGCCGCTTCGCTAGACAGGCCGACGGGATACAGGCGGCGTAAATGGTTCGGGTGCGTTTTGCCCGACAGAACAAGATCGAAGGCCTCGCGCATCAGGCGGGTGGGGCCCAGAGCGTCTTGCAACGCCTGGTTGCCTTGCGCGGCCTCAGCCAGCTTTTGCCGTGCGCCCGCCACGGCCTTGTCAAGGAAGGGCGGTACGCCCACCAATATACCCTTTTTGCCGAAGACGTTGACGAGGGCCCCCTTGCCCGCAAAACGGATTTTGATATCGGCATAAGGCAGGCTGGCGGTCAGGTCAATCTGCGCCGTGTCTGTCGGTTTCTGTTTTTCCGCTGGCGTATAGCTTAACGCAACATCGGCATGCCCCTCGGCCAGCTTGTCGTTGCCGATGCGGCTCATCATGCGCAAAAGCCCGCTCGGCAGGCCAGAGGTGGACGGCAGCGTAAAATCAAGCCGCGCCCCCTGCGTCACCGTAACGCTCTGGCTGATAAAACCGGTGCCATTGCATTCTGTGCAGGGCGTCGAGCCGCGCCCCTTACAGGTTGGACACACCGTCTTGCCCTGTCCGTGGCAAAAGCGGCATATGGCATAGCCCGTGCCTTCGCACTGCCAGCATTTTTTCTCGGGATTGGCGGGGTCCATCTTGTGGCCATAGCACAGCGGGCACAGCTCGCGCCCCCGTCCTTCGCAGGTATAGCAGTGCAGATAGCCGATTCCCTTGCAATCGTTACAAGGATGCTGGGCCGTGCCGTGACAGGTGGGGCAGCTCTCGCTGGCCGCCAGTTGGATTTTCTGGGTTGACCATGACAGAAGGGCTGCTTCTAGCCCCCAGCCGTGTCCTTTTGTTTTATCAAGTTCTTCAAGTGCTTTGTCGATCCACCTGCCATCTTGGATGAAGCTTTTCTGAAGTGTCTGGACTTCACTGGCCAGTTCGCTCAGTGACGCAAAAACGCGCAAGGTTGGCGTCTGCTTGATTCGTCCAAAGCTTTGTTGGCTTTCCGTTTCGCTTTGCGCCTGCAAGGTGAGGGTTCCCTTGATGGCGAAAACCTTTTCCTTCGTTTCGATAAGCTCGATCACCGACGGATCAAGCCCGCCCCCTTTCGCCAAAGAGCGAAGGCGGGTCAGTGTTTTGTCGGTCAAAGGTGTGAGGGGGGAATCGGTCATTTTGTCAGGCACCCTGTCGTTTCCTTGCGCAAGTAAAAGCGTGCTGGCATAAAAGGTCAATCATTATACTTGGGTTTCTTTGAAATCCGGCAAAAGAACCCGCAAAAATGGCGGATCACGCCGTGACCGCTTGTTTTTGTGCGAGAATGTTGGTGCGGCTTTTCAGAGAAACCGCGTCTGTTGAGGAAATTAAGCATGAATTGCACTGACCGCCCCCGCTCCCGTCGTCCCTCCACCTGCTATGAGCCAGAGGATGTTGAGCGGTTTGTCGCCGAAAAGATGCAGAAAACCCTGACTTTTACGTCCGGTGCCTGCCACAGTGTGCTCGTCGGTCTTGGGAAGGGCCGTTTTGCTCAGCTTGTGACGCCTTGTTTCGTTCCTGCGGAAAGTGCCCGCGTCTTTGCGTGTCGCTATGGCGTGCGTAATGGGCAGCGGGGGGTCAGGTTCTTGTGGCCCGTAGCGGGAGAGACGGAAAGCGATTTTGAGCGGCTTATGGGCCTTACCGTGGAGGATAAGTCCGTTTTCAACGCCGCAACGCCGTTTTACGGCCCCAAAGGGGAAGCCCTGCAAGGGAAAAGCTTGTCGGAAATTGTTTTGGGCTTGGCACAGATAGCGCGCCGCTCTGATTTATCGCGCAATGAGCAAGGTTATGTTTCTTCCCGAATCGAAGGAGCCCTCCCTTTATCAGCTTTGCCGGTGGCTAAAGGGCAAGGGCGCTGTGATTTTTACCGCTCGCCGCTGGCCGATTATAATGGCCCCGGCTGAGTAAATCGGCTCACAGTCAAAGAAAAATGAAGGAGAGGAGAGAGGGCTTCTACCTATAAAAGGTAGAATAGAGGGGCATCCAATAGTGGACAGCATGACAATCTATTCCTAGCACTTCAGAAACGTAAAGTCAAATATTTTTAGTTGCAAGTATTGCGCAAGTAAAAAGAACCAGTTACAACATAATTCCATCGTTGAACTTCTTGATGATGGAGCAAGAAAATGACTTCTGCAAAAAATTCCCACAATAAAGATTGTCCCCCAGCTTCGATAAAGGTTACCACTGTCGAGCCCACCCGCCCAGGTTCTGTTGTTCCGACTGGTTTTTGTGCTCACCCTTCGGGCTATATGGGCGAAGGAGGGCGTGCTGGTTTTGAGATGGATTATGCGAAACTTGCTGCCGTTTCGGGGGCAAAAACAGTTCCTGCATCTCAGTTTATTAGCGGTTTTAAACCTCGGGCATTAGTGTGCGTATAAATAATTAGACATTGTTAGGTGTTTAAGAACCGCCGACAGTCAATCTGTCGGCGGTTCTTTCTTGGGCGGCCTGTCCCGTGGGGGGCTTGGCACCAAATTAAGAAAACTAGCTCCCTATGATACATAAACACCATTTCTACGCGCTTGAAGGGGTGCTACAGCGGTGTTGCGAGGGTGCCCGCTATCCCCCTACATGGGAGAATAAAAGCCTCTCCTGACGCATCCTGAGGCTCGTGGCGACCATGCCCCATTTTTCGGCCTTTGGACTACCCCAGATAACAGCACTGTCATAACGGTTGCAAAACAGCACTGCTTGACGCATTATTGTCACAATTGATCTCTCAAAAAGAGGCTTGGAGCCCATGTCGCCCAACGGTCGCCCCTCATTGACCGCCTCCATGACGCCCGATCAGCTCGCGGCGTTTGAAGAACGCTTCATGCGCGAAATCGTCTTGCTGCCTGATGGACGGGTCGCTCGGTCCTGCTTTGTCCGCCTCCATGAAGCCAAGGGTCTTTATGCCCGTCTTTACAGCGTGCTTCAGGTCAAGGGGCAAAAAGAGGAAGAGGACTCGCCCAGTCGCTTCAGCCTTTCCGTTTACAAAAGACAGCCCGACGGCACACTGGCCGATGTGACCGGCGAGTCGATTCAGCCGTGGGTATCGTTTAACGGCAGCAATAATCCCGAGCTGATCGCTGCGCCGGATGTCCTGCGGTTTTTGTCCGATGTTTTGCAGAAGGTGGGCTCTGCTTCCACGTCGCGTGAACAACATCTTCTGCCCGCCGATGCCTTGGCGATCAAGTTCAACGCGCCGGAAGTCGATGTCGATACATTGATAGGCAAGGAACCAGAAGCTTCTGTTCAACAGCATGGTCGCGGCACGATTCAAAAAGTGATCTTGACCGCTTCCTCCTTGCCGCAAGCCAAGCCGCATTAAGCGCGTCGCTTTTCTTTCGTCGCTCCACTATGTCCAAAGGCTCCTTTATCCTTCACCCTAAAGCCACAGGGGCGAACATGGTTTATTTCTCTTTGACGATTCGGGGCGGACGTATTAGGTTCTGATTCACCTCATCAATTCGGAGTGCCTTCCCATGACAGAAACGACCGTAACCCGTGCCCAGCTTGCCGAGGCCGTTTATCAGGAAGTTGGCTTGTCGCGTAACGACTCGTCCCAACTTGTCGATGTGATCCTTGAAGAGATCAGTAATTCTTTGGTGAAAGGTGACATGGTCAAGCTTTCGTCTTTTGGCAGTTTTCAGGTGCGCAGCAAGGCCCAGCGCATCGGTCGTAACCCCAAGACGGGCGAGGAAGTGCCCATCTTGCCGCGCCGCGTTCTGGTCTTCCGCGCTAGCCACGTCCTCAAGGACAAGGTCAACCGGACCCAGAAAGTTTCCGGCTCGCAGGGGGCCGTCTGATGAGCGGGGCGACAGCTGTGCAAATCACGGACGACGGCAAGTCAGCCTCGGCCTTTCGCACGATTAGCGAGGTCGCCAACTTTCTGGAAGTGCCCCAGCACGTCTTGCGTTTTTGGGAAAGCAAGTTTCAGCAAGTCCGCCCGCTTAAGCGTGGCGGTGGCCGCCGCTATTACCGGCGCGAAGACGTTGTCCTGCTCTCGAACATCAAGGATTTGCTCTACACCCAAGGGTTGACGATCCGTGGCGTTCAAAAGCTGCTCAAGGAAACGGGCCGCGCCGGTGGCGCGATTGTCCGTCCCTCTGTCATCGCAGCTACGGGCAAGAGTGAAGACGCCGCTCTTTCTGCCGAGGCACCGGTTGTCGTTGCGCTTCAAGCCAAAGCTGAAACCGCCTCTCTCTCCTTCGCCGCCCGCCGTGAAGTTGAATCGGTCCTCTCCGAACTCAAAACCATGCGCGACCTCCTGCGTCAAGTCGGGGTTTAGGGGCTTCTTTTTTAAATGCCGAGTCTGCGCTTGTCGCCAAACCGTTTCAGACAGTTGCGGCGTGGTTTTTGTTTGAATCGTTGACATGGCATGAGGTTGTTAATGGCTTTTCGTTTTGACACTATTGCGACGTTGGGCGATCCCCCGATCAATCACTTGACCTCAAGCTATTATGTTGCTGAGAAAAGACAGTTAGCACGAGAGATTGTCTGTTTTGACAATTTTGAGGCTGCGGCTCAGGCTGCGGTATCTGGCGACGTGCAGGCCGCTTTGATTGCCGGAGCTTATCCGAAGATCAGGGCTATCATTATGGATGAGCGGTTGACTTGTGTTGATGCCTTTGTTGAGCAAATCCCGCCTTTGGTTGTTTGTGGCTTCCAGTCTGTCGCTCCCGATCAGGTCGAAACGATTTATCTGCATCCTGCGACCTTGTCTTTGCTTCCCGAAGTCAAGACTGGATATGCTCAAGCTGTTGAGACCAAGGCAACCTCTGCCGCTGCGGCAAAAGCCAAGGAAGATTTCCAAAGCGTTGCGATTTGCAATAAACTTGCCGCCGATTATTATGGGCTCACGATCCATCAGGAATTGCGCCCTAGCCTGAATATGCCGTTTTCAATTTTTAAGCGAGCTGAAGCTTAGGGAGCCAAGTTGGCTGAAGCTGTTTATCGGGGCTGTCCAATCTCTACCATCACGGGCACGTGGTCGCTGGGTTTGGGGGCCCAGCCTCTGGCTTCTTTGACGATGTTCATGCCTGCAAGGCGCGGGGTGAGATCGGGCGTGACCCAGATATGGTCGAGGCGGCGGCCTTTGTTGGAGGCAGCCCAGTCCGCGGCGCGATAGCTCCACCACGAATAAAGCTTTTGATCCTCGGGCACAAAGTGGCGAACCGCATCGACCCATTGATTGGCGGTCTGAAGCGCAGCCATCTTCTCGACCTCGATGGGGGTGTGCGAGACAACGTCCAAAAGCTGTTTGTGCGACCAGACATCATGCTCCAGCGGCGCGATGTTCATATCGCCAACAAGGATTTGCTTTTGTCCCTTGCCGCCTTGTCCGCGCCACCACGCGGCCATCTCATCCAGAAAGCCAAGCTTGTGCGCGAATTTCGGGTTTTGATTTGGATCGGGAATATCGCCGCCAGCGGGGACGTAAACGCAATGGATTTCGGTGCCATCTTCCAGCGTCGCAAAGATGTGGCGGCAATCCTCGCGCCCCTGCCAGTTTTTGATGCCGCAGTTGGTGAGCGGCACGCGCGAGAGAATTGCAACGCCGTTATAGCTTTTCATCCCGTTGACATGCTGATGCACATAGCCCATCTCGCGCAAGGCTTCGGTGGGGAAGGCGTCGTTCATGACCTTCGTTTCCTGAAGGCATAAAATGTCGGGCTGTGCGGTCTGGGAAAGGTGATGGATTAATCCCAGCCTCAGGCGAACGGAGTTGATATTCCATGTCGCCAGCTTAAGGGATTTTTCCATCTTACCGCTTTGGAGCATTGGGTGATTTCCCAAGGTTGGGCGAGACGAAGGTGAAGGTGCTGTCTGGGAAACTGACGTCTTCGCGGGCGTTTTCAAGATTGACGCCGGTGGTGCGTCCCTGCGCATCGACCACGCGCCACTGGCGAAGCTTTAGCGGTTTGTCCTCAAAGATAAGGGTCAGCTGGCCTTCTTCCGGTTCCTTGACGGAGACCAGCGTCACCTCAAGCTTTGCCGGAAACCGTGCAAAGCGGGTCAGGACGACATCGCCGGATAGCTTGATGTGATCCCGCAGGATAAACGAGGCGATCCCTTCGCCGACGGGCACGCTCGTTTGCTGGCCCATCTCGTCATCCCACATGTGGACCATCGAGCCATCGGCTACGATAAAATCCTTGTCCGGCGCGTCATAGGTCACGCGCATCTTGCCCGGACGCTCGATCGCAATGGTGCCGTGGCGCATCGTGCCTTGATCGTTGATTTGAAGGAAGTCGGCGGCAACGCTCTTCATCTCGTTCAGAGCCGTTTCGATCCGCGCAACGTCCTTTTTCTCGGCCTCGCTGAGCTTGGCGGCTTTCGGGGCAGCCTGTCCCTCCGCCCAAACCGGCGCAGAGGCCAAAGGCTGGGCCAGCAACAGAAAAAGCCCGCACAAAGCGGTGAGGGCAGGGCGATGGGAGTGGGGCGTGTGTATTTTCATGCCCGCCAAACTGGCCTGAAAATGTGGCAAAGGAAAGATGTTTTTTGCCGCCCTTTTTTATCGCCCATGGGGTTCGTCTTGGCCCACCCCAAATTGGTTAATGCCTGCAAGGCGTTCCTTCAAAAAAGCAGCGATCATTCGGTTGCTTTGTCTGGTCAATCTGATTATAGTGCCGTCCTTCGCAAGGGCTGGCCCTCCTCAAACCGCCACTCCTTGCCCATTCCGGTCGGGGCGTAGCGCAGCCTGGTAGCGCATCAGTCTGGGGGACTGGGGGTCGCAAGTTCAAATCTTGTCGCCCCGACCATATAATCAAAGGCTTAGCAGCCGTGCCCTAAAAGTTTGGGCACTTTTTGGCAGGGTGTTTGGGCAATCCATCCTCAAACTTCCCCATAGCAGCCATCGCCAACACCCTCTGATTGGCTTGTTTTGTGTAATGCGCGGCCATCTCATCGGTACGATGTCCGGTGATGGATTTAATCTGTTCCGTTGTGCAGCCAGCCTCGGCCAAACGCACGGCGGCAGTCTTGCGCAGCCCGTGAAAAACCAAATCATCCGGTAATCCCGCCTTGCGCGTCGCATCTTTGAATTGATGCTTGAGGTGATCGGCCTTGAAGGGGCGACCCGTGGACGAGGCCAAAATCGTCACGGCCTTTTTATCCGTGATTTGCGAAAGCATCCTTTCCAAATCACGATGGAGAGGCACCCAAACTTTTGTGCCTGTCTTTTGCTGGATGACCTCAATCCCGCCATCCTTAATCTGGTTCCAGCGCATTTTAATCACGTCGCCCAGCCGTTGCCCTGTGTAGAGCGCAAGAGCCAACGCAAGGCGCATCGGCTCCGGCGCGGAGGCGCGGAAAGTTTCAATCTCTTGAACCGTCCACGGCCTCCACTCGCCGATCTTGAGCCGCTTAATACCGAGCAGCGGGTTTTGCATCACAAGCCCCCGATCAATCCCGAAGGAATAGAGGCGCGAGATGGCCGACATCAGATTATTCGCTTTCGCTGGATTGTCAGTAAACTGATCCCTCCATTCCAGCAGAACGCGCCGCGTGAGGCTCTTTGCTGGAAACTTGCCCAGCTTGGTTCGCACCAAGTCGAGATTGTAAACGTAGAGAGCCTTCACGCGGGGCTTTAACGCCGCATATTCCGAGCTTTTCTTGAACGCGATAATCAGCGCGGCAATGCTGTCCGGCGAAATAACGGGCGCGGCCTTGTCCTTTTCAAAACCTTCATGGATACGCCTATAGGCATCCATGAACTCTTGCGAGGAAGGATCGCGAGGGAGAGCGATACGCAATCCCCCGCGCCTATAGTTGAAATAGATGCGACCGAAGGCCTTGTTCTTTTCCAGATAGGGAAGATCAACAGCCCCCACGGATGGCCTCCAGCATTTGATTTTCAATGTTGGCGGTGCTGGCCATTCCGGCGCGGCGGTCAAACCAAGCCTCAACGGCATGGCTATCCCATCCACCGAAAACCTCATCCCTGTTTGGAAAGCCGAGTTGTTTTAAGTGTGCCTTATGCTCGTAAAACCACGCGACAGAGCGATTGAGCCTTGCGGCGATCTCTCGCACACCCCAAACGCGGGGCGTGGGCAGCGAGGCGGCTTTACGGGTTGCAGGTTGTGCTAAAGTTGAATGCGCGGCGGCGGCGCATGGGTTTGTGTTTTCCATGGGTTCCTCATCGTTGCTATATCGCCGTCGCAACAATTGTTATCACATGGATAAGTGTGTGTAAATGCCGTTCAGTGTGTAAATCTGCCTATTAACCTATTTTACTTCGTTTGAGCGCACATGAGGAATATTGCCGTTAACAGCTTTCCAGAAGTTATTGAACTTCTGAAATGCGCCCCAAGCAATAGATTTAGACGCTTTTTCGCCGATTTCCGGCAACACCTCGCGGAAGTCCACGCCTAGAATATCCTCATACTTCCTGATTTTCTTGCGGTCGTGCATGAGGTAAAGAGGCCGCCAGCCAAGGTGCCGCCCGACCAGCAAGGCACCTATGGCTCCTTCCAAATCGTTTAACTGCCCCTTAAACTTGACCGAAACTTCATCGACGAGGCGCAGATAGTCTTTGTCTTTCATGCCCATGGTGACAGCCTTCCGGTTCGGTTAAGCGTGAATGCGCAGGATTACCCATAAGGGCGATTTATGCGCACTTGGTCTGTTTGGACAGTATGCGAAAAGGGTATCACAAAGGTTAACAGGTGAGTCTTATAACTCTCCGCAAGCATGATCCGATGAAATTGGATAAATATGAAGCGATTTGCATGAAGAAAGGGCGTCGCAAGAATGGTCTGGAGGGGGTCTATCCGAAGGAGCTGTCGCAATTTTGGGACTAATGGGGAGTATTACTTATACTCCCCATTTCCGCACGGCGGAGGTTTCCGCGCCCTGACGGGCGCGGAGCCTCCCCCGTCGCGCCACCCTTCGGGAGGCTTGCGCGAGGGAGGCTGAAAGCGGAGAGGCCAGCGCCCCATCCTGCCGCTCAGGGAGTCCGTCAGGCCGCGCAAAAGAGGCAGCGGCTACCTTCGCCCTCAAAACGGCACAGGACTCGCCAGCGTGCAGCTATGAGGCTCCCAGCGTCCCCATCAGCGCAACGCCTCACGTCCTCGGCGGGGATTAACCCGCCGACCCGCGCCAAGGCGCGGGCGGGGGACAGCGTGAGGCTACTGCAACAGCGGCGCTAACGGAGAGACCGCAGGGCATCCGTGGAAGAGGGTTTGCGTTGGGCGACGGCGCTCAGGCCACCACACGCCGCACTCCTCGCAATTCAAATAATAACTATTCTTTGTTATGATTTGTGAAATAGTGACCCATGACAAACCCAACACCCCAAGTTAGTAGTGCCCCGATAGTTTGCATCACAGAAAGTAAATTTTTAACATGTGCCTCATCGGAAAAGACGGCCAAGACACAACCTATGAGAGCAAAAGCACCAATGCAAACTGCAAATAGAACAATGACCACCTTGCCAAAAAAGGCGCGCGCATCCTCTTTTCTATGATCCATGGGTTTGGGGGCTGATTGCCAGTTTTCAACAAAGCTTCGTGCTTCGCGGATAGAACGTTCAGCCTTATCATCAATCGGACGAGCTTCTTCTTTGGCGATTTCTTTTTGTGTTGCATCCAGTTTTGTTGCAACGTTCTCTTGAAATCTCTGTACGCCCGTAACGCCAAGAAGAGACGGCGTCTTCTTTTCCGTCTCCTCTGGCACAAGTGTTGGCTTAGGCGGCACGGTCAAGAAACGTCTCCCCGACCTCATAAGCTTCAGCGGAAATATCTCTTAAGAGGCTAGCCATATGCTCTGCTTGAAACAAAAGCCGTGCGTCATTCTTCTCACGTGCTTCAAGATAAAGCTGCTCGACAGCATCCGCCATCTGCTGAATTCTCAGCATTTGTTGGTTCACTCTTTGTATTCCAATTGCAGATTTTCTAGTCATTTTTCGCCTCCGTATGGCAGAGGTGGGCGGGACAGGCGAACAGATCACTCCTGCTGTTAACCATGTTAACCTTAACGATGCAAAAAAGCAAGCGATCTGCCCAAATGAGGGGCTTTGTTTAAACGGCAAGAGATGCTTGCCAAGAGAGTTGCCATTGAAAAAGAAGAAAAAAATGTCTTCTGGTTACTTGATTAATGTAGAAAGCCCCCCATATTAATGGTATATTACTGAAAGCTTAATCATGGTGATTAAGAAAAAAGGGCAGCCGTTTCAGCGGCTACCCCTTTAGACAGTAAAAACCCCGTGCGGTAACGCGGGATCTTGTTAATGCGTAGGAGTAGATTAGATGACCACCAGCCGAAAGACAAGCCCCATGTTTCCGCACCTATTTGCAAGGAGTAGAAAACATGGTGGAAGATTTACCGCCTGAACTAGTACCGTCAAACGAGCGAGATGCCAAAATTCTGGACAGGGTGTTCAAACGCCTTTCCGATGCAAGGCCATATCGCCATAGCCCACCCCTAACGGGTTATCATCGAGTGTTGGCAAAGCATCTTTTGCGAAAAGGATACCGTCAGCATGACATCGCTTATGCCATGGAAACAAACCAAGGCAGATTGAGCGAGATCAAAAACGGTCACGTTTGATGAGCTAAGGAGGGGGGGCACCCCCTCCTTTTTGCGCATTACGTTCAGGGAGATAATCACATGGTCAACAGTCAGGATAATGAAGTAGCCACATGGATGCTTCAACAAATTCAAGAAAAGAAACATCTCTACCAAGAAATGGCAGTTTATCATATTCGTAAGCTATTCGGAGAGCAGTTTAGCTATACCAATGAAAACGGAAATTTTGCCATAAGCAAAGGTGTACTATCCGCGTTCAGAAAACTGAGCGGAGATAGCGTTGTTTGGGAAAGAGGTGAAAGAATGTGGCGCCAACGAAGGACGCAGGATACCTTGGGTCGACAGCAAGATTAAAGTGTCATTGTACTCATTGTAAATTTGGGCACACCTCGTGGAAAGCCGCAGAAATGCTTGGGTTCAAAAACGGGCAGAACTGCCCAAACCTTTTGTTTCATTAAATAAATCGTGCTTCTGGGGGACTGGGGGTCGCAGGTTCAAATCCTGTCGCCCCGACCAATTAAATCAAAATCCGGTTAATGCGAGGGATATTAAGGTTCCCGACTTTTTGTGTGAATACGGCCTAGACAACATTTTGGCCTTATGTTAAATGCGGCAACTTCAATGCGGTAAATGTTGATATACTACTCGTACTTCAAAAGTTGGGGGAAACGTATTCTTAAAAGGGTCATACCGGCGAAGGCCGGTATCCAGGCGCGCCGTGTCTACGGCGCATAAAACGCCTAAAACCTGATCGTTCGGGACAAGCGGATGGCTGGGGACTGGGTACCGGCCTTCGCCGGTATGACGCTTTTTTCAATGTATACCCCTCACACCTGAAGAGTTGGCAAAAGGGGCGATTGGACAGGGGTAAAATTATCAGAGAGCCTGTCGATCCACAAGCGAGCTTGTTGGGGGAATGTTTTGGTTAAGAAGTCGAGCGTAGC
>JAQUHK010000135.1 GCA_028683655.1 Alphaproteobacteria bacterium | reverse complement strand
TTTGATTTCTATGATCAAATATTTCAATAATCAGATGATAAATATAGGTTAATTTCAAAAAAAGAGGCCGGTAATGAAACTAATGCGGTTCTATTGCCCTTTGGGGTGAAAAAGGAATATGTAGGGCCCAATCCTGCCAAGATTTTTAAGGAGAAATTGTATGGATTATCGCACGCTACTCGACGGATATGATCCCCAAACAACGAAAGAGATTGTTGCCTTCCTCGACAAGGTTGATCCTTCCGGCAATGACGAAGATCTGCGCCTTTTAGCCTTCCGTGCTTTGGAAGGGCAGATTATCACCGAAGAATCCTATGATGCTCATGAAGAAGCTCACGGTTATCGACTTCAGGACGAGCAACATCCGATTTTTGCTTACAGCGGCGGCAGCCATCCCGAAGGTCAGGAAACCTTCTTCGTTGGTAAGAACCTTGCTTTTGATAACGGCCATGCCATGGGCGAGACCCTAGTCCGTCGCCAACCCAGCGGTAAAATCGTTGCGCCGGATGCCAAGACTCTAGAACCTGATTTTCAGGCTTTCGCCGCCTTGGCCAAAATGAAGGGCATTCCCTATCTTATTCATGCGCGTAACGATGGCAGTATGCTGTTCGAATTGGCTTATGCTTATCACAAGGCTGGTGGTGCGCAGAACGAGAAGTTCTATGAGATCCTTGCGGGCAATAAAAAGTCGCTTATTCGTAATCTGAAAAAGGGCCAGTCGCTTCGTCCGGTTCTGCTTGAATACATCCATCAGGCCAAGCCTGTTTTCGAGGCCGTTGAGAAAAATGGCCTTGATTATTATGCCAAACGCGGCATTTCGTTAGAGAACTGCGCCAACGAACATGAAAAGTTCAAACTAGCCATGACCGCTGAAGCCCTACGCCATGACGTCGAGGTTTATGCGACCTATCCGGATTTGGGGCCTGAAATGGCGCCCTGTCTGCAAAGCAACTTTACCAAGACACATTATTACTATTCACCTGAAACAGACCGCTATATCGAAATCCCTGCCCAAAACGGCATGCTTGCTAATCATAAGGCCCCACCCCTTCTCACACAGGATGGCAAGAGCCAGTGGGATGCCAAAGGGAATCAGGCGAAAATGCTCGCCTATTTCGAAAAGATGGCTGCCGGTAAACCTGGTATGGCCAAAGACAAAGTTGATGCATGGGAAAATCTCGCCTATGCGTTGACGATCGGTTATACGCGCTATCTTGAACAGGCGGATACACCCAAGGAAGTCTTGTTTGCCATCCGTGCCTGCACCGATTCACGCACGCCACCTCGCGCCATTTTGGGGTATGACGATGCCGATGGGTGTACTTTCTATGTTTCGCGCGCGCCGGGGAACCCGCTGGTTGACGAGAACCTCGTTTACACACGACAGGCCGAGCTTTTTGACGCGTTAGCCGAACTGGCATCCGTCTCTGTCGTTAACACGGCGCATTCTGAATGCGGTGCGATGACGGCGGCAACCAAGCTCAACAAAGAGTTTCTTTTGCCGGAATGGGAACGGAAACTGAATATGCCGGGTCCGTTCGTGGACTATGCCAAGTCTTGCACAGGAACGTTTGTGGAAGCCATGGACCTTGGTCAGACGGAAGAAGAACGTACATCACAACTTTCCGCTAACACGCAAATGCCCATTGGTAATGACCACGATGGCGTGAGTGCTCAACAGCTTCTGCGTGACGAAAGAGGCGCGGCAATGCATAAAGGGGCCCGTACACATCACATTTTCCATCATACGGGTAAGGCTCGCATCTATATTATGACACAGCTGCCGTCTGGAAGGATGAGCTCCATTCATATTGCCGTGCCGACAATTCCCGGCATGTCGCGCGACTATAACCCTCGTGCCGGTGTTAGGGCTCATGGGCCTGCGCCCAAGCCGTCCTTGAATAACTAAGGTTGTTTGAGATTACTAAAAAGGCCGGATCAAACGATCCGGCCTTTTCTTTTGGGTAGCCTGTGGATTTTTAATTTGCGCAGGGCCGTCAGGCGGCTTTGCTTTGTTCCTCTTCAAGTTTCGAGATTTCGTCTTTTAGGCTCAGCTTTTCTTTTTTGAGCTTGGCGATTTTTGCTTCATCTTGAGCGGGGCTTTTTTCCTCGGTGTTAAGTTGCTCCTCGATTTCCGTGTGGCGTTTTTTTAACGATTCAATGCGTGCTGACAAGGGCATAGGCACTCTCCTTCACGGGTATGTTTTGAACTTTGACTGAACGCACATTATACCACAGAAGGGCAAACAAATCATTGATTATATCGGCAGGGGTACGCGAGCCGTTTGCGGTTTTAACCTTTTGCTAAGGCTGCGGGCAATTCAAGGGAAAGATCAGTCGCCTAAACAAATCCCAAGACCGCGTGCCGTCATGACGAGCGAGCCTTCGGGATCGACGCTTTGATAATGCGCGATGGCTTCGGCAATAGGAACATCAATAACCTTGCGGTCTGACCATGCGACCATGCGGTCGAACTTGCCCTCGCGGATCAGGTTGATGGCATGAACGCCGAAGGCCTGGGCCAAGAGGCGGTCTTGCGCGCTGGGCTGCCCGCCGCGCTGGACATGGCCGAGGACGGTCACGCGTGTTTCCGCCTGACACAGATGCGCGACTTCTGCGCCGATATAATGACCGATCCCGCCGAACCGTTGCTGGCCACCATAGAGGGACACCATCAGGTTTTCCCCGCCCATGGTCTTGACGGCTTCGGAAACGACGATCAGCGCAAAGTTGCGCCCGTTCTGACGTATCTTGCGAATATGCGCCGCGATCTTGTCGAGCGTGTAGTCGATTTCGGGAATCAGGATGACATCCGCGCCGCCCGCGATGCCCGCCGTCAGCGCGATATGGCCCGCATCGCGTCCCATGACTTCAAGGACCATGATGCGGTCATGACTGGCGGCCGTGGGTTGCAGACGATCCAAAGCCTCCGTCGCCACCGACACCGCCGTGTCAAAGCCGATGGACATTTCGGTCTGGCCCAGATCGTTGTCGATGGTTTTGGGAATGCCGATCAGCGGGAAGCCGCCTTGTTGGGCAAGCCTGCGCAAAATCGCGAGACTGCCGTCGCCGCCGACGCCAATCATGGCCTCGCACCCTAGTTCGCGAAAGCCTTCGATGATGGTGTCGGATATATCCATCGTCGTGCCGTCCGGCATGGGATAGGCGAAGGGATTGCCCTTGTTGGTCGTTCCCAAGATGGTGCCGCCTTGCCGCAGCATGGTGGCTCCGACATCATCAACCGTCAGCTTGCGGGCACGAATAGGGCGGTCGATCAGACCATGCGTGCCGTCTTCGATCCCATAGACCTCCCAGCCGAGCTGGGCGGCATACATCACGGTCCCACGAATAACGGCGTTAAGGCCAGCGCAATCGCCGCCACTTGTCAGGATGGCAACCCGTTTGGGTGTCGCTGAACCGGTCATCTATTAAGCTCTCCTAGCTTATCTTTTTGAGGCTGTTGATCGCTTGTTGCTGAAGTGAGCCGTCAACGGCATGGCTGATGGCATCGCCTGCGCCGCCCAGCTGTTCCAATATCTGGGCCAGTGACCCCAGCAGATCATCACCCTGAAGCTTCAGCGTGACGCGCATCCGGTCTGTGCGCTGCTGCATCTCTTCGATGGCTTTGTTCATGTCCATGATCTGCTGCTGCGATTCCACGACGCTGTTGTTCACGCGGCTGACCTGATCGGTATAGGTCTGGGCGACATTTTGGATGATGCCCGTGACCGTCTGGCCGCCTTCGGCCATGTGACGCATCTGCTTGTCGACATTCTTGGCCACTTCAGCCAGTTTGTTTGAAGCCGCCTCGCTGACATTTTCGGTAAGAGCCCGTGTCGAGTCGAGACGCTCGGCCACTGCCCCAAGGTGCGAGAAGGCCTGTTGCATGTGGCCGACAAGGTCGCCCTCGTGACGCTTGATGGCTTCGCCTGCCGTGCCCAAACGACCCAAAAGCGTGTCGATTTGGTCGCCGAACCCGCCCAGCAGCTTGGCCACTTCCTCGGTCGCCACGCGCATGCGCGCGGTGCGGTCGGTCAGCTGGTTCGCCGTTTCCTTGCTGGTCTGGTCGAAGCGTGAGGCGATTTTTTCGACGTCAACAACGGTACCGGCCATCGCAGTGCGCAGGCTCGTTCCGGTGCGGTCAAGCTGGGCCGTGATCTGCATCAGGCCGCGATTGATATCGTCAATCTGGGTCTGGACCCCGCCACGGACGCGCTCAAGCTGTTCGCGGAAGCCTTGGCTGGCACCGACCATCTGGCCTTCGGCCTTTTCGGTCATGGCGACCAATTGGGCCACCTGCTTGCCGAGATTGTCGCCCGCATCCGTCAGGCGTTGCGTCGTCGTGCTGGCACGGGCTTCGATAACCTCGAACTCGTGGGCCAGTTTGGCGGTTGTCTGCTGGGTATCGTTACGAAGCTGCGAGAGCCTATCGCTGGCCGCCGAAAGCTGTGTGATGGTCTGCGAGGCCTTGTCCACCAGTTCCTTTTGCTCGGTGGACAGCGAAGCCGTACCCGCCTTGATCCCTTCGATCTGGGTGATAAGCGCATCGTTGAACGCCTGTAGCGTCTGCTGGGCCGTATCGGTCAGCGAGGAGAGATTGGCGGCTTCGTCCATCATCGTGTCGCGGATCGCGCCTGCGGCCCCGATGCAACGGTCGGCTGTCTTGACCATCGTTTCAGTGATGTCGCCTGTGCTGGTCTTGAAGGATTGCGTCGCCGAGGCGATTTCCTTCGTGCTGCGCGCCAGAACCGCTGGAAGCTGGGTCGTTTCTTCGCGAACCATATCCGCTGCCTGTGTCAGGGCCGATTCAGAGCTGGCCAGATTGGCGCGCAGAGCATCGCTCTGGATCGCCAGAGCCGACCCTGCGCCCATGACCTGATCGACCGCACGTGCCGAAAGCTCGGCGATGGTCTCCAGTTCCTTTTGCAGGGCGGTACGCGTATCGGTCAGGCGTGTCGCCGCCGATTCAAGGATGGTTTTACCCTCACGGTCGCCCTCGGTCATCGTCGAGATCAGAGCCACGAGCTGGGTCGTCGCCTTTTCGGCGGTTTCCATCAGACGGCGGCCATTCGTGTCGGACATGTCGCTGGCATCCGACAGGAGCTTGGCCCCTTCTCGAACCTTTTCGCTGACGGACTCGATGTCGGTCTGGGCCTTTTGCGAGACGGTGCCGAGGTTCTCGGCCTGCTTTTGGAGCGTGTCGCTGGCACCCTTGGCCAAGGTCGAGAAATCGAGGGCTGACTTGTCCATTTCGTTCATGACGACGCCGCTTTGCGCCTTCATGGTCGTGACGGTTTGCTCAAGCTGGCTCATCACGCCGCGGATTTGCTCGATCATCTGATCGG
>JAQUHK010000134.1 GCA_028683655.1 Alphaproteobacteria bacterium | reverse complement strand
AAAAACTAGCGTCATACGGGCGAAGGCCGGTATGACGCCACTTTTATAACGCCAACCACCTCCTGAAGATTGAGACATATATTGCCCCCATCAAGCACCGCCCCAGTATTCTTTACACTTCCTTAAGAAACCTCCACCATGCTCTCAAAATCCATACAGCGTGATGGATTCGCCTATCGTCAGAAAGGATAACGGCATGTTCTCAGCGTCCCATTTTCAAGAACCAACCCTTCCCCAATCGAACGAGAAGGAAGCGTGGGACGACGAACTGGCCTTTGCCTATGCCGCGCAAACACTGGCCGCCTATCGCGTCTGGTCGGACCAGCGTTTCGGGACAACCGAACAACGCGGCCCCAACCACTTCATTTCCTGCATGATCAAGTCACTTGAAAACCTTGAACATGACGTCGAGGCTATCGACACCTATGCCGACATCGCCTTTATGTTCACCGAAGCCCTGCACCGCAGCGGGTTTTCGCTGGCCGAGCTTGAAAAAGCGATGCGCGACCGCTTTGCCGATTATACCGCCCGCGGATAAACCCGCTTGGCGCAGCCCCAAAAGTCGGGTAGGGTGCCCGTCTTAAATTAAACCCGAGCTACAGGTTGTTTTTCCTCTCCCTTGGAGGGAGAGAAATATACGGATTGCACTTTAAGAGTTGGGGCTAGGCATACAAAAAAGGTCATTCCGGCGAAAGCCGGAATCTAGGAGCCGCGTGTCCACGCGGCATAAGACTCAATACCCAACCGTTCGGGACAAACTGATGGTTGGGGACTGGATCCCGGCTTTCGCCGGTATGACGTTTTTTTTCGCCCCCTACCTCTTGAGGCGCAAGGCATATATAAAACACACCGCCCCGGCTCAGGTCATAAAGACAGGTATTACCTTTGACCGACACAACCGAACAGACAACCGAACCGACAGCCACACCGACCGCGAACCAAAGTTCCGCTTCGCTCATCAAACGCCTTTTCAAGGGCTATATCCGCCCGCATATCGGCGGTTTTTTGGCCGCGACCTTCTTCCTGTCCCTTGGCGCGGGAACGACCGGGGCCATGGCCAAGATGATCGAGCCGATCATCAACCAGATGGGCCAAGGCCATGAGCGTGGCTATATCGTCGTCGCGGCGGCCCTGATCATCCTGATCTTCGTCCTGCGCGGGTTGGCCAACTATGCGCAAGCCGTCATCATGAACCGCATCGGCCAGAGGATCGTGACGGACGTGCAGCAACAGCTCCACCGCCACCTGCTGACCGCCGACCTGTCCTATTTCCACCAGAACGCGTCGGGCGAGCTTATCATGCGCCTGACCAACGATGTCAGCATCATGCGCACCGCCGTCAGCGAGTGCATGACCAGTGCTTTCAAAGGCGGCTTGACGCTGGCTTGCCTCATCGGCGTGATGTTCTATCAGGACTGGAAACTGTCGCTGATCGCCTTCTTCGTCTTCCCGCTCTCGGCCTATCTGGTCGCGTATCTGGGCAAGCATATCCGCCGCTATTCCCGCAAGTCACAGGAAGAAACAGGCCGCTTTGCCGCCTTCCTCAGCCAGATCTTCCTCGGCATGCGCCATGTCAAAGCCTATGGCATGGAAGACGCCGAGCATGAACGCATCAAGGGCACGACGGAAGCCGTCTATCGCCTCTCGGTCAAATCGGCGCATGTCAGCGCGCTGGCCAGCCCGATTGCCGAAGTGCTTAGCGGCCTTGCCATCATGGGCGTGATCTTGTACGGCAACGCGCAAGTGGAGCAGGGGGCCACCACCACCGGCGCGCTGTTTTCCTTCATCACCGCCTTCATTCTGGCCTATGACCCCATGAAGCGGACCGCCAAGGTGAACGCCCAGCTTCAAGCAGGCCTCGCCGCCGCTCAGCGCATCTTTCAAGTCCTCGACATGAAGCCGACCATCGTGGACAAGCCGGACGCGAGGCCGCTGGCGGTCAACGACTACACCGTCACGCTTGATCACGTCGTCTTCCACTATCCCGACGGCTCACCCGCGCTGCGCGACGTCTCGCTCACCGTCCCGCACGGGAAGACCGTCGCGCTGGTCGGCTCCTCTGGCGCAGGCAAATCCACGATCATCAACCTGATCCCGCGCTTTTACGACATCACCTCGGGCTCAGTGACCATCGGCGGCGCAGACATCCGCGACGTGACGATGCAAAGCCTGCGCTCTCATCTGGCCCTCGTCAGTCAGGAGACGGCCCTGTTCGACGACACCATCCGCGCCAATATCGGCTATGGCCGCCCCGACGCCCCGCTGGAAGACATCGTACAGGCCGCCCAAGACGCCGCCGCCGACGATTTCATCCGCCAGCTGCCCCAAGGCTATGACACCGTGGTGGGCGAAAGCGGCATCAAGCTTTCCGGCGGCCAGAGGCAGCGCATTGCGATTGCGCGGGCGATGCTGCGCAACGCGCCGATCCTGCTCCTCGACGAAGCGACCTCTGCCCTCGACAACGAATCCGAACGGGCGGTTCAGGAAGCGTTGCGTCGTCTGCAAAAAGGCCGGACCACCATCGTCGTCGCCCACCGCCTCTCCACCATCGTAGAGGCGGACACGATCATCGTTCTCGACCAAGGCCAAGTGGTCGAGCAAGGCACCCACACCGCCCTCCTGGCCAAAGGCGGCAGCTATGCCAAGCTTTACGGGTTGCAGGGCGCATAAAAAAAGCATTTGGCCTATGGCATTTAGCATTTCGGGGGGCTAACTTCCCAAATGCCAAAGGCAACATGCTAAATGCTCTCTTCCAGACGCAATGCGCCGTAAGGGTGTCAATAGCACAGGCGCCCCATCCTGTCAAGTACTATTTTACCATTCTCGCCTAAATACCTCATTCACACCCCCTAAATGCTAAATGCCATAGGCCAAATGCTAAACTTCTAGCTTTTTGCCCGCCCATGGTTTATCCCTTGATTCCAGCCCAAAACCGAGACCTGTTGTCACACCGAGTGATCGGTTGCGGACGTTTGCAATTATAATCAGGAGCCCCCCTATGGATACCGTTTTGCTCGTCATTCATTTGCTCGTTGCCGTCGCGCTAATCGGCGTCATTCTGATGCAACGCTCGGCACAGGACGGCGGCGGCCTGATGGGGGGCAGCAGCACAATGGGCGGCCTGTTCACCGCGCGCGGCTCGGCCAACCTGCTTTCGCGCACCACGGCGATCCTCGCGACCATTTTCATCGCGCTGAGCCTGATCCTCGCGATCATGGCGGGCCAGAAGCACGAAGGCAAAAGCATTGCGGAGCGAATCGCGCCGCTGGCCACACAAACCGAAACGACAACCGAAGCCCCACAACCGGCCAAGGTCGAAGAGCCCAAAGCAGCTCCCGCCGCGCCAGCTGTGCCTGTTGCAAAGTAAGACACCCGATTATTTAGCTATACTGCTCGGACATGAAGAATTGGATGCAAAGTCAAAAAAACTGCGTCATCCCCGCGAAAGCGGGGATCCATGTTGATCCCAAGGGATGTCTTCAACAGATAGATTCCCGCTTTCGCGGGAATGACTCAACTTTTGTACGATCATCCAAACTTTTGACTCACGATCAGCATAGAACAATTTTTTTCAGAACCCTAAGGAGGATACCATGACCACACGTTTTATTTTTGTAACGGGCGGGGTGGTGTCTTCTCTGGGCAAAGGTCTCGCAGCGGCAGCCCTCGGCTCACTTCTGCAAGGTCACGGCTATAAAGTTCGCCTGCGCAAGCTTGATCCCTATCTGAACGTCGATCCGGGCACGATGAGCCCGACCCAGCATGGTGAAGTGTT
Source organism: Alphaproteobacteria bacterium (assembly GCA_028683655.1). GTDB lineage: Bacteria > Pseudomonadota > Alphaproteobacteria > UBA9219 > UBA9219 > UBA8914. The sequence continues at coordinate 1,581 of JAQUHK010000134.1, read as the reverse complement.
CGTCACCGACGATGGCGCGGAAACGGATCTGGACCTTGGCCACTATGAACGCTTTACGGGCGTTCATGCGCGGCAAAGCGACAACATCACCACAGGCCGCCTGTACTCCAACGTCATCGCCAAGGAACGGCGCGGCGATTATCTGGGCGCGACGGTGCAAGTCATTCCCCACATCACCGACGCGATCAAAGAGTTCGTGCTTGCCGACCTGACCGACGAAGATTTCTGTATCTGTGAAATCGGCGGCACGGTGGGCGACATTGAAGGCCTGCCTTTCCTCGAAGCGATCCGCCAACTGGGCAACGATCTGGGCCGCGAACGCAGCCTGTTCATCCACCTGACCCTGTTGCCCTACATCGCGACGGCGGGCGAACTTAAAACCAAACCGACCCAGCACTCCGTGAAGGAACTGCTCAGCGTCGGCATCCAGCCTGACATTCTGCTGTGCCGTGCGGATCGTCCGATTCCTGAAAACGAACGCCGCAAAATCGGCCTGTTCTGCAATATTGCGCAAGACCGCGTGATTGCCGCGCTGGATGTGGACACGATCTATCGCGTGCCGATCAACTATCACGAGCAAGGCTTCGACCGCGCCGTACTGCGCTTCTTCAATCTGGAGTGCAACGAGCCCGACACCAGCAAATGGGCGACCATCGTCAAGCGCGTCCTTGAACCGGAAGGCGAAGTCACCATCGCGATTGCTGGCAAGTATGTCTCGCTGCTCGACAGCTATAAATCCCTGCACGAAGCGTTGCTGCATGGCGGGATCGCGAACAACGTACGCGTGAATCTCAAGTGGATCGACTCCGAGACTTTCGAAAAAGAAGATGTTTCCTCTTACCTCGAAGGCGTGCATGGCATTCTGGTGCCGGGTGGCTTTGGCGAGCGCGGAACGGAAGGCAAAATCAAAGCCGCACAATATGCGCGTGAACACAACATTCCCTATTTCGGCATTTGCTTCGGGATGCAGTTGGCAGTGATCGAGGCCGTCCGTCATCTGGGCGGCATCCCCGATGCGACCTCCAGCGAGTTTGGCCCAAGCGAGCACGCCATCATCGGCCTGATGACCGAGTGGCTCAAAGGCGACCAGCTTGAAAAACGCCGCAAGGACGGCGATCTGGGCGGCACGATGCGCCTTGGCGCCTATCCCTGCAAAATCCTCAAGGGCACCAAGCTGCACGACATTTATGGCGCGGACGAGATTCAGGAACGCCACCGCCACCGCTATGAAGTGAATCTTGAAACCTATCGCGACGCGTTTGACAAAGCGGGCCTTGTCTTCGCGGGCCTCTCGCCCGATGGCGTGCTTCCCGAAATGGTAGAGCGCAAGGATCACCCATGGTTCATCGGCGTCCAGTTCCACCCCGAACTCCGCTCCAAACCCTTCGACCCCCACCCGCTCTTCCGCTCCTTCATCGAAGCCGCCAAAAAGCAAAGCTGTTTGGTGTGAAGTAACCCGAGTTATGAGTTGCAGTTCCTCTCCCCTGGCGGGAGAGGATAGCAAAACTTGGTCTTGCGTCAGCAAGGCCTTAGTTTTTCTTGGTGAGGGGGTACGACACTGCTGGTTATTACCCCCACTCT
>JAQUHK010000133.1 GCA_028683655.1 Alphaproteobacteria bacterium | reverse complement strand
CCGCGGATTTGCTCGATCATCTGATCGGCTTCGCCCTTCATGGCGGTACGTAGTTCCTTGGCCTCGTTGTTCATCGACGAGGTCGCCTGTACCATGTCGCGAACCTGATGCTCCGCTTTCTTGGTGTGTTCGAGGATCGCGGCGCCTTCATCGGCAAGGCCGGTCGAGGCGGCGCGAACCGCAGCCAGAGCCGATTGCGTCTGGGTATCGAGCGTTTCCATCTGGCGAACGATCTGGCCGGTGCTGTCGGTGAGACGGGCCGCGCTGCGTTCGGCGGCGGCCGCTGTTTCGTCTTGCGCCAGCGTCAGGCGCGTGACCATTCCGCTGAGCATTTCGCGCTGGGTATCGAGGGCCGAGCCCAGCGAGGACTGCTTGTCCGAGATCATCGTCAGATTGGTATCGATGGCGTTGGTCTGCTGGCTGATCGTGCTGCCCAGATCCGCCAAAGCCGTTTGCGTGGTCTGGCTCGTCTCGTGCAGGTTCTTGACGTTGGTTTGCAGCTTGTCGACAACCGAGCCAATCGACTCTTCGGTCATCTGCGTTTCGGTGCGCAGCTGGCTGCAAACCTCGCCCGCCTGCTTTTGGATTGTCGCCGCGCTTTCCAGAAGCTTTCTGGTCTGCTGCTCGGCGGAGTCCGTATTGGCGATCAGGTTGGCGGTTTCACGAGCGAAGGCATCGCTTGCCGTGCGGATGGTGCTTGCCGAAGCTTCCGTACGGTTGGCGATTTCTTCGATGTTCTTGTTGATTTGTGCCGTGCCGTCGGTCAGGCGGGCCGCCGTCCGTTCAGCCGCTGAAGCCGTTTCGTCCTGAGCGATAGTCAGGCGCGAGATCAGGCTGCTGAGGGCCTCACGCTGCGATTCCAGCGCAGTGGTCAGCGTTGTCTGGCGCGCCGCGATCACATCCATCGATTCATTGAGCGACGAGACTTGCTTGGTGATGCCCATTTGCAGGTCGTTGAGTGCCATGGTTGTCGCGCTGCCGACATCGCGGATCGTATCGCTGCCACCCGACAAGCGGGTCAACAGGTCGCCCAGCATCTCGCCGGTGCGCTTGGTTTCATCATGCAAGGCATCGCGCAGTTGCTTGGCCTGACCTTGCAGGGTTTCTGTGACCGTGATTGCCGCGCGGGCTTGTTCCTCGGCCTGCTTGGCGTTGGTGAGCAAGGCGACGGACTGATCGGCAAAACCGGAGCCAGCCAACGTAATGTCGGCCAAGGCCGTTTGCGATTTGTCGGAGAGTTCGCCCATATGATTTTGGACTTGGCCCAGCGTTTCTTCCAGACGGCTGATCGTGCGGGTGGCGATTTCCGAGGCTTCGCCATGGGCCGCGCCGATCTTTTCGAACAGGTCGAGAAGCTGGGTACGCTGGGCGTCGTTGGTTTCGGTCAGCGTCTTGTGCTGGGTGGCGATCTGCTCGCCGACAAGGTTCAGGGCCGCCACCTGCTTGGTGATGCCGACGCTGAGTGCCCCGAGCGTTGTCTCGGTCTGATCCGAAACCTTGATCAGTTCCTTGGTTGCGCCTTCAACGCGGATCGCGACAGATTCGGACACCGTGTTGTAACGCGCCGCCGCTTGATCGGCTCCCATGATGGCCGAAGCCGAAACGCGTTGCAGTGTCTCGTTGGTGACATCCAGTTGTTGGACCGATTCCTTAAGGTTGGTGATCAGGCGTTCATTATGTTTGTCCATCTCCGTGCGGACTTGCGTGGATTGGTCAGAGAAGGAGGTGGTCGCCAGACTCAGGCAGCGGATGCTGTCTTCGATCTGGTGTGTGGTATCGAGCAATCGTCCGGCTTGTTCACCAAAGGCGGTACCGGCCTTGTGGAGTGTTGAAACCGACCCTTCGGCGGCTTCGTTGAGTGTCTGGTGTTGTTCCTTGAAGGCCTCGACAGCTTCTTCCATGCGCCCGATGACGCGGGTTGTGCCTTCGATGGCTGTCTTTTGTGTGACCTCGAATTGCGTATTGAGCACACCGACCCGCTCGATGGTTTGCGTGCTGGTGGCCGAGATCGTTTCAGCATTCGTCTCGATCTGCTTGGCCCCGTGATTGATCAGAGATAATTGCGCTTCCATGGCGGCGGAGAGGGATTGGACTTTCCCGGTTGTTTCGCTGGCCGATGTGTCCAAAGCCTTGGTGCGGGCGTCGAGGTCTTCGGCAGCCGCGCGTGTCGCCTCGTTATAATGGGTCGCGACGCGGTCAAGCAGGCTGTAGGCCGTGTCCGTGCGTTCCTTCAGTTGTTCGCCCAGCGCGACAAAACGCTGGCCCGCTTGTGTCAGTTCGTCATTGATCGCGGCGGATTGCTTTTCAAGTGTTTCGCGGATCGAGGCGGCTTCATTTTGAAGAGCCGTTGTGACAAAACTGATCTTGGCTTTGGATTCTTTGGCTTCGGTTTGAAGCTGATAAGTCTGCTGGCCCACCGATACGGCGGCCTGTTGCAGCGTCGTGACGGCTTCACTTGCCTTTTCGCCGAGGCTGCCGACTTCCTTGGACAGGCGTTCGGCCATACCGTTGAATTGTTCGATGGCCTTGCTGCTGGCTTCGTCCTGTGCCACGCGGATGGTCTCAAACCGACGGTTCAGGTCTTCAATCGCCGTCAGCGTGTCGCCAGTCATACGGCCGACATCCTGGCCCATATCGCTGATCTTCGCGTTGAAGCCTTGCAGGCGTTCAAGCTGCCCCTGCATGTCGTCGCCATAACGAGTCAATGCCGTGCTGCCTTGCTGGGTCGAGGCGTCGATCTGATCGATCACCTGCTGGACCGGCGCGGTGGCGTAGTCGGCAAAATCCTGAAGCCGCTTGTCGGTGGAATCCAGACGCTCACGCATGTCCTGTAGCATGATGGTGAGTTCGTCATTCTGCTTGCGCATGGCGGACTCGGCGGCATGGGCTTGATCCTGAATCTGCTGGATCGTTTCACGCAAAGCCGTCTCGGTGCTCTGGGTCTGGGTTGTCAGATCGGTTTCCTGCCGTCCGAGGGACTCGGTCGCGATGCCAAGGGCGTGGACGGTCATACGGGCCGCTTCGTTGATGCGGGTGATGACGCGCTCGTTCTGGTCAACGGCGGTGCGTAGCTTGTCGGTCAGCGTTTCACCGATGGTCTGGGTCGCATCGCGGGTGGCCAGCAAACGATCAAGCACTTGTTGCAGGTTCTGCAAGGCGAAGGTGGCGCGGAGCTGCACATCCTGCCCGGCCTGTTGCGAAGCCTGTTGCAGCGACGTGAACTGGGCAAGCTGTTCGGAGATTTCCTTGGTCATCGCGCGGATTTGCGTGCCGTTGGCTTCGGAAACGGTGCTGAGGTGACGGGTCGCCGCTTCATAGCGCGAGGCCGTTTCCGCCAGTTGGCTGGCGATGGCGTCGGTTCCCTTGCGGGCTTCGTCGTTGGCAGCGGCAAATTTCTCAAGGGCGGCATCGGCGCGGGTCCCAAGGCCGGTGATCGAGCCATCAAGCTTCTGGGTCAGGTCGTCGGAAGCACCAGAGATGCGTACGACAAGGCCGTCCAAATCGCTGCGGCGTTGTTGCAAGCCACCGTCGATTTCGAGGACGCGGGCGGAGAAGCGGTCCAAAAGGGCCTGCATCCCGTTGACTTGGGCCTCGATTTTCTCGCTGAGATTGGTTGCTTGTTCACGGGCCAATTGTTCGCTGGCGTACAGGCGATCAGCCACGCCGCGCAGAACAGATTCGGCTTCGCTCAAACGCGAAGGCAGGATGCTGGAGAGTTCGTCAATCGAGCGCGTCTGGGAATCCAGAGCCACGGCCATACGCTCGGCTTCCTCACGCGCCATACCCGCCTTGCTCAGGAAGTGGGCGATGTTGCTGTCGATCTTGCCGGACAGTTCGCTGAGCGTGGTGGAGGCGTTTTCTGCCGCGCTGAGCAGGCTTGTTTCCTGTGTCCGTGCGGTGTCGGCCAGCTTCTTGCTGTCCGACATAGCTTTTTCAACGGCGGAGGCGACAACCAGCGAGTTTGTCTCGACTTCTTTGAGAAGGGCCGAGATGTTTTCGCGGATGCTTTCTGTCTGACGAGCCACGTCGTCGCCGCTTTGGACCAGCTTGTTGTCCAGAATGCGCAGCATGGCGAACTTGTCTTCCATCAGCTGCTCGATGTGCTGCATGCTGTGACGGATGACGTCCTGAACTTCTTTGACCTGATAAAGACTTTGCTGTTCAAAGCTTTCAAGGTCGGCCTTGTGGTCGTTCATCCGGTCCATGATGGCCAGAAGCTCGTCATCGCCGATGTGCTTGGTGTCGCGCAGGAGGTCAAGCTGTTCTTTGATCGCGTGGTTGAAGCGACGGATGCGCACTTCGGCGGCACCGGATTCTCCCGTGATCATCGCCAATTGGCGGCGCAGCGGTTCGGTCACCGACTGGACATCGGCGGCGCGTTGAAGATAGGCCGCGATCATCCAGATCATGGCGACAGGCGAAATAATGGCGGAGATTCCGATGGCCCAGTTGACCAGCGGCATACCCGCAAAATCCTGTGCCGCACTGGCCCTGGTCATGACAAGCGCCACAACGCCGACCCACAAGATCGACAAGCCCATGCCTGTCCAGAAGGGAACAGTGGAAAAATTATGCGGCTTGCGCGTTTTGGTGCGCGCAGCTGGCTTGGTCGCGGCAGGAGCCGCTTGTTGCGCTATCGTTTCTTTATCGTCGCTTGTCGCGGGATTGTCCATGGCAGGATCGCTCTGTGGGGCTGTCTGCGCGACAATCTCCGGCGAGGGAGAAAGAGTACGGACAGGGGTAGAAGTATTCGTCGGATCGACCATATCGGAGCCTCAACACCAGAAGAACAAAAAACCAGAATCATATCCATGCGCCCGCGGTGGACCTGTTCTCGTATTTCGTGTTTAACTGTTTGTTTTTAAACACAAGAAAGAGGGGCGGGTCTAGACGCGATTCGCAGAACGAAGCTATAGCGCACAGAGTGTAGCAGCAAGTTACGTCAAAAGGGAAGTGTTAACCTGTTTCAATCCAAACAAAAAATGGTAGCGCGACCGGAAAGAAACAGTTTCGAAATGTCCGGCGGTGTCTCTGTGTATTGTAGCACTTTGTTGTCGAGCGAAGGGATGGCGTGAAGGGGCCTTGCTCTTAAGAGTTAGCGATGGCGATTTCCTTGAGATGATAGAGGGTTTCAAGGGCTTCCTTCGGGCTCAGATCGTCGGGGTTCAGGGCAGCGATGGCTTCGGACAGGGGCGAGGTGACTTTAGTGGCGGGAGCTGGTTCCTGCGTCGTGATGGCATGGCTGAAAAGCGGGAGGGCCGCAAGGTTCGCGGTGGCCTTGGTGCCACTCTCGCCCGTTTCCAAGGTTTTGAGGATGGCCTCCGCGCGGGTCAGGACAGCGCGGGGCAGACCGGCCATGCGGGCGACATGCAGGCCATAGGAGCGGT
>JAQUHK010000132.1 GCA_028683655.1 Alphaproteobacteria bacterium | reverse complement strand
TGCTTGGCGTGCCAGCCGAACGTGCGGCCATCTGTGTTGTTGTCAGTCGTTCGGTGCCCTCGTTAACTGGCGGCTGTGGGGGCTTATGCGGCGGTTCTTGCGAAGAACCTTCAGGCACTTTGGTCCGATGATCTTTCGCCCTAAATATCTGATAAAGCATGATGTGGTTAGCTTCATGAATATCATCAAGAGGACCTTTGTTTTTAACGGCAGCAGCATATAAATCGTCAACCTGCTTAAGCGTCTCGCCACCTTTGACACCGAGCAACCCGGCAGCCTGAGCATAAGTCAATGGCGCACGGGCTGTTTTATTCGTTTTGAGGTAGGTCACGAAATGAGTGTAAGCCTCATTGAGAGCCTTGAATTTAGCTTCAGCCTGTTTCGACCCTTTGTTCCTGTCGGGGTGGTAGAGGCCCGCTAGTTTCCGATATGTCTTTTTAACGGCATCAAGATTCTCGCCGCCCTTAACCTCAAGAATCTGCGCATAAAGGCTGTAGGGCTTCGGTACACGTCGAAAATTGTTGTCGTTAGGTCCAGCCATAATATCACCTGTGCTTAAGTCGTCCGTTTCAAAAGGCTTGTGGGGGTTGGGAACAGGCCCTCACCAAAATCACCACCGATATTATACAATAAAGTTAAATATTTTCATAAAGGTAAGAGCGGATGAAGGCGAAAAATAGCGGGCGATATCGGAAAAGAGGCTATATAACCACTTAAGAAAGATGGGCTTCATGCCCTTTGTTATAGTTAATCGCCGCACGAAGCCATAAGGGCCCCCACAGAGGTTTTCATCCCCCTACAGTAGGGGGGTAGCACCCACCTTCGTTCCGCGCATCCTAGGGGCCTCTATGGCCTCGGAAATGGCATTTTGAATACCTACTTAGGACCTTTTTCCTTTAATGCAGAATTCGGTCGGCGATGTCGCTATAGGACTCAACCTGAGCCGTCGGGCCCAGCGTCGTGATAACCGGCGGCTTACGCAGGATCTTGGCCGCCATGGCCAAGGTCTGCTCGGGGGTCACTTCCATGATCTGGTCAATCGTGTCTTGCATCGGGATATATTCGCCATAGCTCAGAATCTGGTGTCCTAAAATCTCGGCGCGACGCATGACGCATTCCTTGGCCATCAGCAGCTCGGCCCGCGCCTGCGCCTTGGCCCGCGCCAGCTCGGTGGGGGAGATTTTCTTCGTCACAGCCTTCAGCTCTTTGCAAATCACAGGGATCAATTCCTTCACGCGCTGGGGATCGGTTCCGGCGTAAAGACAGAACAGCCCAACATCTTCGAAAGGCATGTGATAGGTCGAGATATTGTAAACCAGCCCGCGCTTCTCGCGCACCTTCTGGAACAGGCGCGAGGACGAGGTCCCACCCAGAAGCGTCCCGAGCAAACCAGCCACATGGGCGTTCTTGGCATGAAGGCCGGGAGCAGGGAAGGACATCATCAGGTGGAGCTGCTCGCTGTCTTTTTCTTGGCGCAGGTCACCCTTCTTGATCCGTGCTGACTCCGTCTTGACGGGCTTACCTGCTGGCAGACGGCTGAAATAACGGCGGGCGAGGGCGACCAGCTCATCATGCGTGATTTTGCCGGTCCCGATCAGCACCATATTCCCCGCGTGATAGTACTTTTTGACATAATCAACCACGGAATCGCGGGGCAAACGCATCACTACGTCGGTTGTCCCCATGATGGCCCGCCCCATCTTCTGGCGCGGAAAAGCGGTTTCGTGCATCAGGTCAAAAATGTATTCCTCTGGCGTGTCGCGATCGCTGCAAATCTCCTGAACGATGACCTGACGCTCGCGGTCCAGCTCCTTTTCATCAAAGACCGAACGCAGCAGCATGTCCGCGATAATATCGGCGGCCTGCTCGACGGCTTCAGGCAGGACGCGGGCGTAATAGGCCGTCTCCTCGCGCGTCGTGTGCGCGTTCATCGACCCGCCATTCTTCTCGATGGTCTGTGAAAGCGCATAGGCAGAGCGACGCTTGGTCCCTTTGAACATCATATGCTCGGTCATGTGGGCGAGACCATTTGCACGCCACGGTTCGTGACGTGTGCCAACACCGACCCAAGCCCCGATCACGACGCTTTCGGCTTCCTGCATAGTATCTGAGACAACGCGCAATCCATTCGCGAGAGTCGAAATTTGAACGGCCATTGTTTTTCCTGCTCTGTTCAGTAAAGGCACTATAACCAATTGAATATAGAGGCAATATTGATCTTTTTCCGGGCAACATGCAACTGTTTCTAAAAGAAAAAGTTGGCCCATTTCATGTTAATATTAATGAATAACGCCACATGACTTATCGTTAAAAGAAATAACCCTTACGAAGCGGCCACTTGCCGCTTAAGGCATAATAAAAGGAGGGAGATTTACCAGTTAACCCCAATGGCGGACGGGACCGACATCGACGTGAACAAAGTCGGAACGGGGGTAGTAGCCGACGCCACCGCGCTTCATGAAGAGAGCCGAGGTCTGTATCTGGCGCAGGGAAACGCCTCGCATCCGAATATCGGTGGCAAGGCCCTTCATGTGATAGCTGTTCCTCGCCACGCCGTCGGATGCCTTGGAGAGGGCCACGTTGGTCCTGGGCGAACGATAGCCAGAAATGATCTCGATCACCGAGTCTGTCCGCAGCCGCCCTTGAAGGTCATGCAGCAAATCCATGAGGTTCGGCGACATCGGGTAAACGTCGCCGCTGCGAAAATCGCGCAGGATATGGTTGATTTTGGAAAGGGCAGAGCGGTCATAGCCGCCATCTTTCCAATAGGTCACGCGCAGCTTTTCGTCGGTGTGCAGGTTATAAAAAGCCAGCTCCCGCATCCCGAACGAGCGCGGCAGGGCCAAAGCAGGCTGCGTCGCCAAACAAAGCGACGTGACCAAACCAGTCTGAACAAAACGGCGGCGTGAAAGATCGACTAAACCGGTCATAGCACCTGAAATCTGATCCTGTTTTCTTGCGAAGAGTCGCTTTTATACAGCAAAAGCCTGCAAAAAGCAATGTCGACGCAATTAAACCGCCTTATATGATTAACTTCCAAATGGGATCAAGCTGTTATATACCTTTCGTACCAGAAGAATTTGATGTGCCCTTTATAAAACTGCGTCATCACCGCGAAAGCGGGATCCATGTTCATCCCAAGGGATACCTTCAACAGGTAGATTCCCGCTTGCGCAGGAATGGCTCGATTTTTATACGATGACACCATGTTTAAAAAGAGAAGAGCATATATACTGCCCCCCTCCAGAAAACGAGAAGCACCGTGCCCACTCTTAACACTTTCCTCTTCAAGGCCTATGGCTATAACCCTGAAACGGGAAAACTGACGCTCGACTATGCTTTGGAAGATGGTGCTTCGTTTCGGGAAGAGATTACCTTCCCTGACGCCCATGCGGCGTATCAGTCTCTATCGGCGCATTCCCACGAAGCCCTAGACCGCGCCTTCCAGCTAATCTTCCTGCTGGCTGGTGTCAGTTACTACAAAGCCACGATCCCGCGACATCTGCGCAACGAAGCGTTTGCCTTGGACGAACAAACCGCCGCCTTCTGCCAAAAGGTCTATGCAGGGGGGCTTGGCGAGTTCGCCTATCGCAACAAGGTCGATCTGGATTTTGTGTTTGAGACAGATAAGGCAATCCCCCAGCTATCTCAAGCGACTGTGCTGGGCCTTTCTGCCCGTGCACTGGTACCTGTGGGAGGCGGCAAGGATTCCATCGTCACGATTGAATCCCTGCGCAAAGCGGGCAAGCCCTTCACGCTATTCGCGCTGGGCGGGGCAGGGGAACTGGCCGAGCCAATCCGCCGCACCATTGAAACGGCCAAGGCTGAGGTGATCCATGTCCGGCGCGTTCTCTCTCCCTGCCTGATCGAGTTAAACAAACAGGCGGGTACGCTCAACGGGCATGTGCCGATCACTGCGATTTTGAGTAGCATCGCCGTCGCCTGTGCGATCCTTTACGGCTTCAATGCCGTGATCCTGTCCAACGAGCGGTCGGCCAACGCGCCGAACCTTGTCCTCAACGGCAAAGAAATCAACCACCAATACAGCAAATCTTTCAGCTTCGAGCGTGATCTAGCCACCTATGTCCACGACACCATCGCCGCCGACCTGCATTACTTCTCGCTTTTACGGCCATTGAGTGAAACGGCGATTGCCAAGCGTTTCGCCGCGCAAGCCTCCGCCTATTTCTCCGTCTTCAGAAGCTGTAACGCTTCTTTCAAGCAAGATGAGGGGAGACGCGCACGCAACTGGTGCTGTAACTGCCCGAAATGCCGCTTTGTCTTCCTCGCGTTAGCCTCGTTTATGGAGAAAGCCCCCCTCATCGCCACCTTCGGCAACAACCTTCTGGACAATCCAGCGCAGGAAGAGGGCTTCCGCGAGCTATGCGGCCTTGCCGCCTTCAAGCCGTTCGAGTGCGTCGGCGAGATCGAGGAAAGCGCGACCCTGATGGCTAAGCTAGCTACCGATCCGGCATGGAAGAAGGACAGCGTCATCGCCGCTCTGACGAGCAACCTGACGAGCAAAATCCCTGATCCCGAGGCAGCCCTTGATACCCTCCTAAAACCCTCAAGCGATCACCTGATCCCCGACGAGTACGCCCATGCGCTTGACTGATCTTGATGGACAAAACGTCACAATCTGGGGCTTAGGGCGCGAGGGGCAGGCAGCAGCGCAGCTGGTTTTGGAAACGCTGCCCGATCTGCCCTTGACGTTCATTGACGAAAACCCCGCCGCAATCTTACCGGGCCCCTTGAAAGGCCACAGGCTGGCAACAACCGCCAAACAAATCGAAGCCGCGCTTGAGCTAACCGATATCCTCATCAAATCACCTGGCGTCAGCCTCTATCATCCCTTGCTGGAAAAACTGCGGGAGCGGGGCGGGCGCGTGTCCTCGCTTTTCAACCTGTGGTGCGGCCAGACACCACAGCTGCAAAAGATCGCCGTCACGGGCACCAAGGGGAAAAGCACAACGGCTTCGCTACTAACCCATGTCCTGACTAAGATGGGCCGCAAGGCCGTCACGCTCGGCAATATCGGCACACCCGTTAACGAATGCCCCGCTGATGCAGATACCGTGTGCGTGATCGAAGTCTCCAGCTATCAGGCTGCCGATTTCGAGAGCAACTGCGCGATGGGCCTGCTCGTCTCGCTTTACCCCGAGCATCTGAATTGGCATGGAACGGTGGAGCGTTACTATGCTGACAAAGCCAACTTGCTCGCCCATTGCCAAACCAAGATCATTACGGCGCAGGCGCAAGGCGTTCTAGCCGATCATGATTTGTCTTTCTCCGACACCGTATGCGCCAATGATCCGGCGCATTTCCGCTTTGAAGGCGATACCGTGTGGCACGACAAAAGCCACATCGGCATGCTCGCCAACGCCTATCTCGCACGAGCGCATAATAAGGCGAATGTCTGCGCTGTTCTATCCGCCTGCGCCGCCTTGGGCCT
>JAQUHK010000131.1 GCA_028683655.1 Alphaproteobacteria bacterium | reverse complement strand
GACGGAAGTCCTCGAGATCCAGCAGAAGCTGACATCCCATCTCGCTGAGTGCGGGGGAAAGTGAGAGTCCCATGAAGAGAATCTTCCTGGCGCTGGTGCTCGTGGCACTAGCCGGTTGCTCGAAGCAAGACTCAACGGACGCCGAGCCCGCGGCTAGCAGTTCGGCCGAGACCGCGGCCAGTAGCGCACCGACGAGCGAGTGCGACAAGCGGCTGAAAGAATGCCGCTCCTCCAGCCAGAAGTCGCTCGACACGGCCTTTGTGCTTCTCCGCATGCGGGACATGAAGTGTGCCAAGTCCGGCGTCACGGCCAAGGACTTGGCCGGACTCGACACGACCTTCAAGGATTTGCCCAAGACCTGCGACGCTGCGCTTCTTGCCTGCCAAGTTCTCGACGTGAAGGCGACCAAGCTCGTCGCCTCGCTCGCCTCCGACGTCCGCGCCTGCGACCCCTGATTCATCATCCTTCCAACCTCTCTCCGTTCCTCAGAAACTTTGGGGAACGGGGCTGCACGAGACGATTTCATCCGAAACCGTTTCATGCGGCCCCGGAATATAGGGAGCCGAAACCTTGTACCTCACAAATTGCGTTCTTGCCCTCACGGGCAGAAAGGGATTCCCCATGCGGAACTTCCAGATGTCTCTGTACGCTCTCATGCTCGTGATCGCTTCATTGTTCATGTTCGGCTGCGGCGACAACGAACCCCTCGATTCCCGAGGTGCCGACGTCCCCCAGGGCCAGTGCACTATAGCTGGCGCGACGCCTGGTGCCATCTGCCAGGCAGGCGAGGGCAGTGAGTGCGGATCCACCAACACGCTGGTTTGCCACTGCGGCTACTGGACCGTCAGGGGCAGCGCCCAGGCTGGCCAGGCGTGCCAGAATAACATCCCTGCCGAGACCTGCGTGCCCTCTCGCTCCTGCGCCTCCGGCGCGACTTGCACCGGCAGTAACGGCGCTCTCAAGTGCGTCTGTGGCATGTGGGCCACGCCGGACATGGAGTCCAAGCTCTCCTGCAACAACCAGAGCCCCAACCCCGGCACCGGCGGCAGCGGCGGATCCTACAACCCCGGAACCGGAGGCTCCAGCGGCACGCCTTCCGGCACGAGCACTGCGGTCGGCATCAAGGTCTACGGCAGCGCCACGCACATCTGGTGCGAAGGTGCCCTCGTAGAAAAGGGGAACTACTCCTCGGACTCGGTCGTGAAATTCTATGAGCCGTGGCACAGCTTCGGCTGTGACAGCTTCAGCGGCTCGTACAGCTGCACGGTCAACGTCCCCAACACGGCGAGCCTCCGCTTCCAGTGCTATCTGAACACGGCGGGCAGTTCCACGAGCGGCGATCTGGTGCGCTACACGTGCGCCTACGATTGGCAGCTCCTGCCGGGTGAAGTCTTCGAGACCACCCGCAACGGCCAGATCGTGACCCCCGCGCTGGCCGACAATCTCGCCCCCAAGAACGCAGCGAATTGCCAGCTCGAGCCTCTCTGAGCTCGACTCGGCAGCCCTCCTCCCTAAAGACCTTCTCCGCATCTCGCGTCGAGAAGGTCTTTTTCTTTTCATTGACACGCAGGATAATTTATGGTTAGCTGAATTATTCGTTAAATTACCATAAAAGCCTTGGTGGATCGGCGCGAGGATGCCTGAAAACGGCTCTTGGCGCGGACCTTCCAAGGTCCTTGGATTCTCACTCTTGCGGGAGGACTTTCGATGAAGAAGAAGGTGTTGGGCAGACTGTCGTGTCTCGTGGCTTTTTCCGCGGTCAGCATCTCGTGCGGCGACAACGAAGCTCTGGACGCCAGAGGCTGGCCTCCGCTGAACGCAGCTGGCGTAGATGGCCAGGGCGGCGCAGCTGGCTCGGCTGGCACGTCCAATCAGGGCGGCGCAGCTGGAACTACGGGTCAAGGCGGCTCGGTCGTGACTGGCGGTGCAGCTGGCACATCTGAGCAAGGTGGCTCCTCTGGCAACGGCGGAGTCTCCGGTTCGGCAGGAGCGGCTGGCATCTCCGGCAACGGCGGTGCTGGCGGCACAGGCGACTGCAACGGCAAAGAGGAGTTCGACTCCTGCACCGCTGAAGGCACTACGGCCGGTGGCCTCACTTGCAAGTGCAACATCTGCGTCCAGCCTCAAGTCGCGCCCTACGTGGTCTGCAACAACGGCGGCGCGGCCGGCCAAGCTGGTTCATCTGGGCAAGGCGGCTCTTCCGGCGACGGTGGAGCGGCTGGTTCCTCAGGTGCGGCTGGTACTTCCGGCAACGGTGGTGCGGCAGGCTCGAGCGGTTCCGCTGGTGACGGCGGCTCTTCCGGCAGCGGCGGAACCTCTGGCTCATCTGGAGCTGGCGGCTCTTCCGGCCAAGCTGGCGCAGCTGGATCCTCTGGCGACGGAGGTTCTTCTGGAGTCGGCGGCCAAGGCGGCTCAGCTGGCATGGGCGGATCTTCCGGCGCGGGTGGTCTGGGCGGCGCGTCTGGCTCTTCCGGCAGCGGGGGAGCTTCTGGACAAGGCGGCGCTGCTGGAACGGCTGGTTCCGCTGGAATCGGCGGCTCGAGCGGTTCGGCCAACTCCGACCTCATCACCTACATCTGGGAGGACCCCAACAACCTCGCAAGCGAGATCACGGTCTTCGATGAGGTCGTGAACAGCGGCGGCTACTGGCTGCCTCGCCTGCAGACCTGCGGGGGGACCGACCTCTTCTCCGAGTACTACTCGTGGGGCGCGGCCTGGGACTGCAGCAAGAACGTCATCTGCTACTCCCAGAACGCAGGCGGCATCCAGGGCATCATGTGCCAGGTGGAACGTCGTAATGGCCACATGCTGCGCGCCAACGTGTACATCGTGTACCAGAATTCGTCGCTGGGCCCCTGGCACTGCGACAACGCGACCGGCACGTCCAAGAACGGCTCCTTGAAGATCTTGGCAGACGGCCAGCCCCTCTTCTGCACGGCCATTCCATGGCCCGGCGGCGGCTACAACGAGCCGAACTGCAAGATCGAGTGCTATCTCCCGTAGCACCTCCTCATTCCCCGACGGCTCACTCGAGCCCTCGGGGAGTTTTTTTAAATGGGAAGTCATTCCGAGGGAAACATAAATGGGAATACCCGTCGGGGACAAAGAGGAAATTCCTTTACTGCTCTCGGTAGCGCATTTCAATTTGAAGATTCTTCGCTAACGCTCTCGCTCGTCCCTCGCGACCCAGGAGGGAGAATGACATTCATTTTTATCTCTTTACGCGATATTGGTTCCACCTGCTATACTTTCGCCATGCCTCAGAGTTTGGGCGAAGGCATCATTGGCCACGCCGCAGTGGCCAGGATCCTCGAATCCTCACTCCGGAACCCCGCTCCGGCCTATTTGTTTTACGGCCAAGAACATACTGGCAAGCGCACCTTGGCCGAACGCTTCGTGCGTTCATTGTTGGATTTGGAAGTCCTGGATGCGAATTGGTTGAGCCATCCTGATTTGATTATCGTGGAGCCTGACGAGGGGAAGGTCCAAGTCTCGGTCGAACAAATCCGCAACTTGCGCGAACGGTTGTCTCTGCGCCCAGCGCGGGCCACTCGTACCGTCACTTATGTCCCGCACGCTGATCGTCTGAACGAGTCCGGCACCAACGCGCTGCTCAAAGTCATCGAAGAACCTCCGGCTGGCGCAGTTTTCGTTTTCGTTGTCGAAGATCTCGGCCGTATTCCCATGACCGTGCGCAGCCGCTCCGTGAACCTGCCGCTCTTCAGCGTGCCTTTCGAGATCCTGAAGTCTGGCCTCATGGCTCGCGGTCTGGCTGATTCTGATGCTGCGAAGCTTGCTCGCAGTGCGCGTGGCCGTCCTGGATTGGCTCTGGAACCGCAAGTCCGACCCAACGGCGGCACAGCTTTTGCCACACAGTTTCTCAACGCCCGGAATGTCGGCTTGCGTCTCGAATTGATCGAAGAGTTGTCGAAAGCCTGTGAATCCGAAAGCGATTCCGCGGCTGCCTGGCGCGAGGCTTTGGTCTTCGCTATGCAAGCTGCAGGCTCGGCTCTGTTGCATGAACCGGTTCGCGCCTCGGTCTTCGGCCTGGGTTTGTTGACCGCTCTGCGTTCGGTTGGCGGTGCGCTCTCTCCGCGCCTCGCGCTCGAAGCCTGTGCTCTGAAGCTCGATGGCGATGCTGGTCGTCTTGCGCAACTTTTCCCGGATTTTCTGCCTGCTCCTTACCCCAAAATTTTCAACGTCTAACAAAAATATGGCACGCCAAACCAAATTTTCTTTTTACGCCGCGGCCCTCGCCCTAGCCTTATTAGGCGCCGGCTGTGGCACTTCATCTTCTTCAGGTCCTACCGGCCCGGATGGTGGAGTCTGGAAAACTACCGATCACGGACAGACTTGGTCGAATAAAAAAGCTCTGGTCAGCGGTTCCAAAGTCACAGCCGCCGGCGCCCAACTGACGGTGTTGGACATGAAATTCGATCCGCAAGATCGCAATGCCATCTACCTGGCCACCGGCGAGCTCGGTCTGGTCTACACGCTGGACGGCGGAGAATCGTGGCAGCTGAACAAAATCGGCGGCGTCACCAAAATCAATTCCGTAGCCGTAGATCCAGGAAATAAATGTGTCATCTACGTGACTAGCGGGAATAAAGTTTTCAAGACCGAGAACTGCGGCCGCGATTGGACCCAGCCGTGGTATGAACCGCGCGACGTGGTGCTGACTCGTATCGCCGTGGACAACTACAACCGGAATGTTTTGTTCGCCGGTTCCAACGACGGTGATGTCTATCGCTCAGAGAACGGCGGGACCTCATGGCAGAACGTGTATCGCGTACCCGGCTCCGAAGTCACCAGCATCATCATCAATCCAAAGGACACGCGCATGGTTTACGTCGGCAGCAAAACCGAGGGTATTTGGAAAACCACCGACGGCGGCGCTTCTTGGACCAAGATTCGCCAACAGTTCGCGGATCCGCTTGGTGACGGCCGCTACGTGAAGCAACTCGTCCTCGATCCGGTGGACAACAACACGCTCTACGATGTCTGCCGCTACGGCATCCTCAAGTCGACTGACGGCGGCGAAACCTGGACCGCGCTCAACCTGACCTCGCCTCCTGGCACCATCCGGATTAACGCCTTGGCCATTGACCCGAAAAATAACAAGAATTTGGTTTTCACTGGCGTCTCGACTTTGCAATACACCACCGACGGCGGCGCCACCTGGTCGCCCAAGAAATTGCCCACCACGCAGGCCGGTTCGTTCGTCATGTACGACCCCATGGATTCGAACGTCCTATATCTAGGTACGATCGCTCCTCCTACCAAGTAGGGGACAGCCCAGAAAATCCAGCCCGTGGCACTCCGCCGCGGGCTTTTGATTGTGTCAAACCCCGGGCGTTAGCCCAGGGTTCAGATTGGCCTTTGTCCTTCTGTCTGCGATTGGTTAGGCTTGCAGCATGATTGAATATCGAAAGCAGTCGCACGCCACGTATTACACCAGATACC
>JAQUHK010000130.1 GCA_028683655.1 Alphaproteobacteria bacterium | reverse complement strand
CCTTTCTGGCTCCGTGGCTGGCCTTCCATTGGAAACCGATGGAAGCCATCCATTATACGGAAGTGCTGGGGATGGGCCTGATGATGGGGCTGGGTAATATGCTGATGACCATTGGCCTCAAGAAAGTACCGTCCACAGTCATGTCACCCGTGGCCTATAGCCAGCTTTTCATCGGTGCCCTGCTCGGCTTCCTGATCTGGCAGGAAATCCCGAACGAGGCCACGATAGCAGGCTCCGTCCTGATTATCACCACAGGCCTTGCCGGAGCCCGCATCGCAGCGCAGCGCGAAAAGCAGTTGGCTTGTTGCTAAAAACTAAAGCACCAATCAGATCGCCTTTGTCAAAACGTCCGCCAGCTTGCGGCTGAACCCTGCGGGGTCGGAAAGCGGCTCGCCATCCAGCAACCGAGCCTGATCGAACAGGAGCCACGCGATGTCGTCAAGCTGGGCCTTGCCGCCCTCGCCTTTCGCCTGCGCGGCCATTTTGCGCACAAGCGGATGGGTCGGGTTGATTTCCAGAATGCGCGCGCTGGGCGTGCGTATCTGGTTGTGCTGTTTGAGGAACCGCTCCAGATGGATGTCGATATCGCCTTCGGCGGCAGCCAAACAAACGGGGCTGTCGGTCAGGCGATCCGTCGTGCGAACATCCTTGACCTTGTCGCCCAAAGCCAGCTTCATCGCAGCGATCAGGGCACCAATCTCATCCTTGGAGGCCTTCTCGGTCTTCTTCTCCTTGTCCTTTTTGTCGAGCGGCGCAACCTTATCGAGGTCTTGGCCTGCCCGCGTGACAGAGACGAAGGTCTTACCTTCATACGCGCCCACCGCACCCGGCCAGAAATCATCGACGGAGTCGGTAAGCAGCAGCACCTCGATCCCGCGAGCCTTATAGCCCTCAAGATGCGGGCTGCGCGACAGTGCGTCACGGTCATCGCCGTTCATGTAGTAGATGTCTTTCTGCTCGTCCTTCATGCGCGAGACATAATCGGCCAGTGACGTCACGCCCTCGCCCCGTGTACTGGCGCAACGCAGCAGCTTGAGCAAGGGCTCACGGTTTTCGGTGTCCTCATAGACACCTTCCTTGATCACCGCACCAAAGTTCTCCCAGAACGCGGCGTAAGCGTCAGGGTCCTTTGTGCTGTGTTTGACAAGATCGGAGAGTACGCGATGCGTCACGCCTTGGCGAATTTTCGCGAGCACGGGATTATGTTGCAGCATTTCGCGGCTGACATTGAGCGGCAAATCCTCGCTGTCGATCACGCCGCGCAGAAAACGCAGATAGGGTGGGATGAGTCCCTCGGCCTCGTCGGTGATGAAGACTCGCTTGACATAAAGCTTAACCCCGTGGCGACGCTTCGGATCGAACAAGTCATAGGGTTTCATGCCCGGCACAAAAAGAAGAGCCGTATAGTCGATCTTACCCTCAGCCTTCCAGTGCAGCGTCATGGCCGGTTCTTCGAACGCATGCGCGACATGGTGATAAAACTCTTTGTACTGGTCGGGATTGATCTCGCTTTTGGCGCGCAACCACAAGGCAGAAGCGCGATTGACTGGCTCCTCGCCCTCGCCGAAGAAAATCGGCAGCGCGATATGGTCGGAGTAATGTTTGATAATCTCGCGCAGTTTCGTTTCCTGAAGGAACGAGTCCTCGCCCTGTTTGAGATAAAGCGTAATCGCCGTGCCGCGTTCGGTGCGCGGATCCTCCTCCACCGAAAACGCGCCCTTGCCGTCGGAGTGCCAGCTCCATGCGTCCTGCGCCCCCGCCTTGCGTGAGGAAACTTCCACCATCTGGGCGACCATAAAGGCGGCGTAAAATCCTACGCCGAATTGGCCAATCTGGGTTACGTCCCCCTTCTGGGCGGCCTCCATGCTTTTAATGAACGAGGCGGTACCAGATTGGGCGATGGTGCCGAGATTTTCGATCAGCTCCTCGCGGTCCATCCCGATGCCATTATCCTCGACCGTCAAGGTGCGGGCCTTGGGATCAACGGATATCTTGATGCGAAAATCAGGATCGTCGCCGGTCAGTTCGGGCTCAGTCAAGGCGCGATAGCGCAGCTTGTCGCACGCATCGGACGCGTTGGAAATCAGCTCACGCAGAAAGATTTCCTTTTCGCTGTAAAGCGAATGGACAACAATATCGAGCAAGCGGCTGACTTCAGCCTTAAAAGCCATACGTTCCTGAGACATAGCATACCCCACAAGAGTTCAATTCTTGAACTATATGGGAAGCTCTCTCCGGCTTTTCAAGAGGTATTTCATGAAATAAGCCGCGCCATCGTGCGCGGCAGGGCCAAAAGCCGGTCAACCTCGCGCCCCTGAAACATCACGACTCCCAGATCACGCCCGACCTCAATCGCATGGGCATCATCGCAGCGGCACAGGATTGTATGGGCCTGCCCCGAATCCATGACCAACCGCCGGATTTCAGGCACAGCGGAAGGCCGCATGACATCCAGCGCGTCAGGCGTCCAGTAAAGCTTGATCAAATCAAAGCCCAGCGAACTCCGGTTATAGTAAGGCAGGGTCCGGTGTGTCACCCCGTCAAGGCAAAGGCGGAAGCCACGATCATGCAAGTAATCGCGGGCGAACAGGAACGCCCCCATATCCGAAAACACGTCCAGTTTGTTCATTTCAATCACCAACCGTCCGCGCAATTGCGAGGCGACCGCCGCCTCGAACCGCGCAAAATCGGCGGACAGCACCGTCTCGACGTTCAGGTTCAAACTAAACGGCAGCGCGCCGGTCACCCCGTCATGCACCAGCATCATCATAACCCGATGGTCCAGGGCCTGAGTCAGATACCGGAAAAGCCATGTATTACCGCCCAGATCGACTTCAGGGGCTATAACCTCCTGCAAATCCTGTATCGAAACAAAAAGCTCCTCAAAAAGCGGCATGGGGGCTTCGTTTTCGATCAGCGTACAAACCGTCTGGCGGCGAACAATGTTGCTGACATCCGTCGTGGCAATAACCCGCTCGATGCGGGAAAGAACTTCCGGCTTGATCGGAAAACAGTCCTCCCCCCCCGTCAGTTGCCGAAGGCGGGAATCGGCGGCCAGAATACTGTTGGCCCGAACCAGCGACCGCACATCGGCATTAAGCGTGTCGTAATCGTGCTCCAGATCGTACCACGAGCAAAACCGCTCACCCCCCGCCACAATCTCGATATCCACCAGCGGGTCTTGCGCGAATAGGCTGGCAAGACGAAAAACGGCGGCCTGTAGGACGGCGGGAGCCACCTCCTTGGCAATAAAGAACAAATCACTATTCACAAGCTGGAAAAGATGCCCCTCCAGCCCGCCCACAAGGGCCGAGAAATGATCGGTGGCAAGGCGAATGAAGCGCGGTTTTTTGAAACTATCCGACAAAAGGGCCAAATGGACATGGACAGCCATCCGTCCCTGCCTGAATTTGTCCAGCCGTTGGACAAGGTCCAGCAACATCATTTCCTGTGACGGAACGCGCGTATAAGACTCCTTTGCCATCGACAATCATCTTTCCGAAAAGCTTTTTTCCGCTTATCGCTACGTTTACGCAGCTTTGTTAATTTTTGGTAAGTTTTTCATTAACCACTGCTTGAGGAATGGACTGTATCCTGACACAGGTTGATGGCTGGGGCCGTCTCCCTTTTACAATGATCGCAAAGAAGTTGCAGCCATGGAATTTCATTTTCTCAGCGACAGCCAAAAAGAAGAGCTTGGTGACTCTGATGGCTTTATTATCACGCCTGAAGCCAAACGACACATCATTCTGAATCTCAGCGCTATCGGCTTATTTTTCCTCGCCCTGCTCGGCCTGATGCTTATGATTACCTCCTTCGGGCAGCTTGATAAGGTTACGCCACTGCGCTATTTCCTTGCCGTCGGCCTCTTCGCCTCCGCCTGCGGCGGTCTGGCTTATCTGCTTGCCTACGTCGCCAAATCAAGCACGCGGATGAAACTTTTGTCCGACTACCAGCCACGCATTGACCAGCTTGAAAACAAGATGGCTTATCTTGACGAATTGCTGGACCTCATTTCGGATCATCAGCCGTCCGGCATGGCTGTTTTTGACCGTCACAACCGTTTTTTCTTTGTAAATGACGTCGCTGCGCGACGTTTTGGCCGCCTGGCCGCCGAACTGATCGGCCAGCCACCCGTCAAGGTTTTATCTAACGATCAGGCCCGCCTTCTGGAATACAGACTGACCACGGCACGAACGTCGGACGAGCCGCTGGAATTTCTTGATCGCGTCGCTGGGGCCAAAGGCAAAACCTATTTCCTTCAACGACACTATGAAATCGTCAAGAAATCGGCCCTGATGAGCGGGTCGGTCATGCTCAGGGAAGAAGACCTGACCGATGTGATCGTTGAAAAAGAACGCCGCGAACAAATGCTCAAACAGGTCATTGAGGCCATGGTTGCCGTCGTTGACCGTCGCGATCCGTTTGCCACTGGCCACTCCTCGCGCGTCGGTATCGTCAGCCGCGCCGTTGCCGAAGAAATGAAGCTCGACCAGAAACTGATCGAAACGGTCGAGATCGCCGGCGCGTTGATGAATTTCGGCAAGATGCTTGTACCGCGCGAGATTCTGACCAAGACGGAAGCCCTCACCCCCGACGAACTGAAACTGATCCGCGAATCGATCCTGACCTCGGCAGACATTTTGAGCATCATCACCTTCGAAGGTCCCGTCGTTCAAACCCTGCGTCAGGTTCTTGAAAAATTCGACGGCACCGGCGCGCCTCAGGGCCTGAAAGGCACAGATATTCTTATCACGGCGCGTATCGTGGCAGCGGTCAACACCTTCGTCGCGTTTGTCAGCCCGCGCGTTCACCGTGTCGGCATGCATTATGCCGAAGCCCTGAACATCATGGCGAACGATGCCGGCAAGGCCTATGACGAAGACGTTCTTGTTGCCCTCTCGCGCTACATTGAACGCCATGCCAAAGAACTGACTTGGCTAACCTGAGGTTATCCCACCGCCTATCGTCGCCTCCTATACGCAAACACAGAGTGCTTTGCGTATAGCTTGCTGTTGGGGTATGATCGCCTTCCGAGATTCGTAAAGCCACTTTTGCGCTTGAAGGGGCAATCAAGAATGAAGGCGCTGCACCACATGGTCCCGAAAACGTATCACCCGCTATCTGAACCGGACGAGGTTTTCGTCCTGACGAACGAGCTTGCCACCCCCGTGCGCCACTTCACAACCCTGAACTGGCGCGGCATGGTGACGCTTGCCTTCAAAGAAATTCATCGTTTCCTGAAGATTCCGGGACAAACACTCGTTTCGCCGCTGATTATGACCCTCCTTTTCTATGCCGTCTTCTCGATGGGCATGGGATCACAGCAAGCAAAAATTGGCCACACCCCCTTCCTGTCATTCGTGATCCCCGGCCTGATCGTCATGTCGATGGCACAAAGTGCCTTTATGAACACGGCGGCCTCATTGATCCTCTCCAAGATTCAGGAAAATATCGTCGATGTCCTGATGTCCCCGCTTGGCCCG
>JAQUHK010000129.1 GCA_028683655.1 Alphaproteobacteria bacterium | reverse complement strand
ACCAGACATCACGCATGCCGCTTCAAACCACGGATCGGTAAAACGGGACGGCTTGGAGGTAACCAGCAGCTCGGCCGGCACAGCGATCTTTTTGCGCGTATCGACCTGCATTTCGCCAGCCAAAGGCATTTCCCCGCCACACAAAGAAACGCTTGAGAATTTGCATGTCTTAAGCGAACAGAAAGCAGCATCGACATTCTGGATGATATGGGGATAAACGGCATCATGCTTTTTGATGCACTGGACCATCACTTTTCGATTCACATATTTCGCCGGCAGCGTGAGCGTGGCCGTCTCGCCGACAACCAAGGCAGGAACAGCGAGAGGCTCGTCACAGACGGAAAGAACCATGCCCCCACAAAGCAAAGGCAAGGGCTGCCCTGCCACCGACCCCATCTGCGCCTGTCCAGCTCCTGCGCTTGAAGACGCAAAGAAAAGAACAAGAAAAAAAGAAAAGCGACAAAGACGTCTAAACACCGATTGCCCCCCGTAAATCCGCTCTGTTTAAATTGGCCCCGCGCAAATCGGCTCCGGTCAGGTCGGCATCGACGAGGATGGCTTCCTCAAGGTTCGCATCACGCAAATCACAGTGCGTCAAAAGAGCCCCTTCAAAATTGGCAAAAGCCAGATTGGCTTCGTTCAGTTTCGCATAGCGAAGACTGCATTGCGAGAAGTTGGACGGCCAGCTGACGGGACGCGCCCCCGAAAAACCGGTCATGATCGACATCGGCGAACAATTGGCCTCACGCAAATCGATTTCCTCAAGACTGGCTTCGGAGAAATTCGCGCCGCGACAATCCGCTTTCATGAAAAACGCGCTTGAGGCGTTACACCCAGACAAATCCGCCATGGAAAAAGTCGCGCTGTTAAAGGAAGCATTGCGCAATAAAGCGATTTTCAGGTTGGCCGCCTGAAGCTGGCACCCATTCAAAATCGCGCTGGCCAGATTGACCCCAGACAAATTGGCCTGCTTTCCCTGACGGCCTATCGAGGAAATCCAGAGCTGGTGACTGGCTAAAATCTCCTGAATTTCGATATCGAGATTTTCAATATTGCGCGGCAATTTCGCGTTCGAAAAAGCAGTCGTGTTGTAATCGGCGTGATCAATAACGCTGGCCGTCAGATCGGCATCATCGAAAGTCGCCCCTTTCAGGATAGCCCCGCTCAGGATAACCGAGTTCATGTTGGTGCCAGAGAAATTGCACCCGGTCAAATCGGCCTGCGAAAAAGAAACGCCGCGCAAATTACTTCCGGCAAAGTTTACGCCGGAAAGCCTAGCGCCACGAAAATTGGCAAAACTCAAATCCGTGGACAAGGCAACTGCGCTTGAAAAACGGGTCCGCTCGGCCGACGCGTTTCGAAAAACGGTATCCATCATGCGTGAAGCATTGTTCAGGTCATGAACAGGCGCGATATCGCCGTTATAAGACCGCTGCAACAAAGAACC
This sequence comes from Alphaproteobacteria bacterium, assembly GCA_028683655.1. GTDB lineage: Bacteria > Pseudomonadota > Alphaproteobacteria > UBA9219 > UBA9219 > UBA8914. The sequence continues at coordinate 4,148 of JAQUHK010000129.1, read as the reverse complement.
CTCGCCGAAATTGGCTTCGTTCAAAACGGCATTCGTAAAATCGGCCGCTCGCATATGAGCCCCACGCAAATCGGCTTGCGTCAAATCGGCATTCTGGAAATCGCACCGCGCCAGATTGGCCCCGAAGAAATTCGCGCGATGTGCGACGCTTTCTGCAAAACAGCTGCCATCCATCACGGCACCGACAAAGTCGGCCTCGCTGATATGATGCTTGGAGAAATCAAGGTTTCGCGCACTAGCCATCGTCAAATCAAGGCGGCGCGAATTGTTCAGCCCCTTACGAAACCGGTCATGCAAAGCCAGCATCGATTCAAGCTCGTCTTGAATGATCAGCCCCATGAACGTCCCTCTGGCTTCCAATTGCAGGAGCTAACTTGTTTAAAGCCAGAGGGTTACGATCTCGTTAAGAGTTTTTAGCCCAGCCGTCCGGCCAAAACCTTCTTATAGGCTTCCACATCAGCAAGTGGCTTACCAGCTACGCCCGACTCCATCGCGGCCAGAGCCACGGCAACCGGAACGCGCACGATCAAACGCGGATCGAACGGCGTCGGAATGATATATTCAGGCCCGAACGCCAGCTCCATCCCGTCGTAAGCAGCCGTCACTTCCGCCGGCACCGGCTCGCGCGCCAACTCGGCAATCGCCTTGACAGCGGCCAGCTTCATCTCCTCGTTCACGCGCGAAGCCCGCACATCAAGTGCCCCACGGAAAATGTAAGGAAAGCCCAGCACATTGTTGATCTGGTTTGGATAATCCGAACGCCCCGTGGCAACGATGGCGTCGCTACGGACTTCCTTGACCTCTTCAGGCGTGATTTCAGGATTAGGATTGGCCATCGCAAAAATCAAAGGCTTTTCGTTCATCCCTTTGATCATCTCCTGCGTTACCGCGCCCTTGACCGACAAACCGACGAATACATCTGCACCAGCCAAAGCCTCCGCCAGCGTACGAGCGGATGTTTCGTTAGCGAACGCCTCTTTCCACTGGTTCATTGACTCGGTGCGGCCTTTATAAATCGGCCCCTTGGTGTCGCACATGATGATATTTTCGCGCGGCAACCCCATGCTGATGAACAAATTGGCGCAGGCAATCGCCGCCGCACCGGCCCCATTGACAACCATCTTGGTCGTCTTGATCGACCGTCCCGTCAGGTGCAACCCGTTCGTCAGGCCTGCCCCCGCAATAATTGCCGTGCCATGCTGATCGTCATGGAAAACGGGAATATCCATCATCCCAGCCAGACGACGCTCGATCTCGAAACATTCCGGAGCCTTGATATCCTCAAGATTGATCCCACCAAAGGAAGGCCCAAGGAATCGCACACAGTTAATGAACTCTTCGACATTCTCGGTTGCGACTTCAAGATCAATGCCATCCACATCGGCAAAACGCTTGAACAGAACGGCCTTACCTTCCATTACCGGCTTGGAAGCCAAAGCCCCCAGATTGCCAAGACCGAGAACCGCCGTGCCGTTCGAGATAATAGCCACCACATTACCGCGCGCGGTATAATCGTAAACAGTCTCAGGATTATCCTTGATGCGCAGGCATGGCGCGGCAACACCGGGGGAATAAGCCAAAGACAAATCACGCGCCGTCGCCAAAGGTTTCGTTGGCATTATCTGGAGCTTGCCGGGGCGGCCAGAGGCATGAAGGGCCAGAGCTTCCTCATCGGTGACACGTGCTTTATTCTCTGTCATAGCGAGATTCCTTCTCAAAGAAAAACAGTCTCCACGAGCAAAGCGGCCAAAACGCACGCCTATGAGTCTCGAAGAGATAGGGGGCAGAGAATTAACAGAATCTTGGCGGCCAAGCCAGCTTTTTTCCACTAACCCCTTGATCTCTATTGCAGTGCAGCACTACCTTCTTAGCGAGTTCTTAGCAAGTTTCCCTTACACTCCCCCATGGGTCGGTTTAAGCGAAGGCGAAGCTGTGCATTTTTCTCAAGCCATAGAAAAAAAGAACCGTTTTATTCCGTGGCGAGTTCCGCTACCGGAATGGAATTGGCTTTCTATTTTAGTTATGTGCGTCGCAGCATTTTTTCCGTTCCCTGTGCAGGCTGGCGAACTGGCACAAATCCCTAAACTGCTGAGTGAAAGCGCCATCGACCTCAGCTCGTTCGGCGGCTCGCCCGATTTGATCTTCGGGCTTTTCATCGGCGTGATGATGACAGCGTCACTTTACCTGTTTTTCATCTGGGCGATTATTCGCGACAAAGGCCAGGTCTTTTTAATGATGGTTCTGGTCTGTCTGGCCGCCAATATGATCAGCACCAACGACTCCACCGCCGAGATGATTGGCCTTTATTCCCTGTCCATGCGCGACCTGTTCCAAACCTACAGCATGGTGCTCGCCTATTTCTTCAGCTTGTTCTTCACCTATTACTTCCTCGACATCGACACCTCGGCTCCAGAGCTGCAACCGCTGCTTTATATCGCTTCAGGCTTCCTGTTCCTCGTCCTGATCGCCACGGCGATCAATCGCGAACTCGTCCATTTCGTCCTTCCGTCCATCGGCGTGTTTGCCATTGCCGTCGTCCTCTTTGTCGGGGTTAAAGCGATCAAGGAAGGGGCCAGCGGCGGCAGCAGCCACGTCATCGCCTTCAGCGTCCTGCTCCTGGGCAACCTCGCCATACCGGCTCACGAACTCGGCATCATTGTTTATCCCGATACGGCCAAAAACTATACCTACATCACCTTTTCGCTGGCCGCGATGATGTTCGCGATTGTGATTGCGGGACAGTTCGCTTCGCGTCAGGAAGAAAAGGAACGTGCCCTGGCCGTCAGCAACGAACGCTTTTCCTTGGCAGCCAAGGGCTCAAGCGAAGGCCTGTTCGACTGGGACCGGTCAAGCGGAACCCTTTTCACATCCGAGCAGTTGAAGCGGATTACTGGCCTTAAAAAGGAAACGCTTCCCGAAACCTTCAAAGCATGGCTGTCCATCGTCTCCCCCCCCGACCGCCCGATCGTTATGAAAGCCCTGCGCAAAGTCCGCGTCGCTTCCGGCACAGCGACCATCAATTTCGAATACAGGATCGTACAGGAGGACGGCAGCCGCCTTTGGCTCCACACCAAAATGGTCGCCGTCAAGAACCGGTCCAACGGTCGCATTTTGCGTTATGTCGGCTCCATCGGCGACATCACCCAACGCAAACGAAGCGAACAGGAACTACGCGCCAGCGAAACGCGTTTCCGCAGCATTACCGAAGCGCACCCCGTCCCCGTTTTGATCAGCAAGCTTGAAGACGACACGATCCTCTATGCCAGCCCGGGGGCCGAAACGCTTTTGGGCATGCCATGCAGCCTGATCACCAGCAACAAACTCGACCGCTTTCTGTCCCGCCACACGGAAAGGGAAGAAATCTATAACGACATCAAAAACGGCAAGAACGTGGACATGAAAGAAGCCACGATCACGCGCGGCGATGCCGAACCTTTACCAGTCGCCCTTTCGGCCCGCCGGATCGTGTATCGAAACGAAGACGCCATCGTCATCGGGCTCTATGACCTCACAGAGCGTAAACAAGCCGAAGCCCAAATTGCCCAGCAACAGGAAGCCCTTCAGCAAAGCGAGAAAATGGCGGCACTTGGCGGTCTGCTCGCAGGCGTAGCGCACGAGCTGAACAACCCTCTTTCTGTCGTCATGGGGCAAACGACCCTGCTGATCGAAGGACAGGACGAGCCCAAAGTCAAAACGCGCGCCGAGAAAATATTCAAAGCCGCCGACCGCTGCTCGCGCATCGTCAAAAGCTTTCTGGCCCTCGCCCGCCGCAAGCCGCCAGAACATAAAAACGTCAACGTCAACACGATCATCACGAATGCACTGGAACTTCTCGGCTACCAGTTCCGCAACGAGAATATCGCCGTGTCCATGCAACTCTCCCCCGACCTCCCCTTCGTCATAGGCGACGACGACCAGCTAACACAGGTCTTTGCCAATATGGCTCTCAACGCCGCCCAAGCCATGCACGACTGGGACAAAGAACGCCAAATCACCTTTAAAACCGAAGCCCTGCAACATGGCACCGTCCTGATCTCGGTCATCGACACCGGCCCCGGTATCCCAAGCGACATCAAACGCAAAGTCTTCGAGCCCTTCTTCACCACAAAAGGCGGCACCGGCGGCACCGGCGTAGGCTTGGCCTTGTG
>JAQUHK010000018.1 GCA_028683655.1 Alphaproteobacteria bacterium | reverse complement strand
GGTCCAAAGTTTACAGTGAGCCGTAATCGACCATGCGCCGGATGGCCGTGCGCTTGTTCGCCGGACGCCAGCGCCCCACAAACCAGCACCGTATTGCCCGCAGTGCTGAGGAAAACATCAACCCTTTGCGCTCGAAAATCCAGAAAACGACCAGAAGGACCAACGCGAGAATAAAAACCCACAAACGCGCATGCATCAAAAAGAACAAGACACCGATAAAAGCCCGGGCATCCAGAAAGAAGAACCGGACCGGCTTTTGCGTGTTACGCCAATGAATATCCATATGACGGCCCTCTACTTTCTAGATCATTGTCGTGTCGTCGTCGGCAGGATCGTCGTCGCCCGCCTCGATCGCCGTCGCGGCCTTCAGGATAGCCTCAAGCGTCGGTGCCGGACCATCAGAAACCGCCACCGTGGTCTCGGTTTCCTGAGCTACCATCTTGTCCTCAATTTTGGACACCAACTCATCTTCTGTCGACTCCGGTGCCGAATAGCCTTTGGTCACGAACAAATAGGTGTAACGGTCGATCAGTCCCTTTTCAAAGGCATCATTGGCCGATTGCTCCATCGTCCGCCCATAACGCACCAAAAACCGCTGGCTTTCAACCGTCCATCGGTCGATAGGCATATCCAGAAGCTGCTCACGAACATTATCGTCGAAAACAAGATATTCCCGAAGGCCCACGCGACCGCCACCGACCTTGGGCACCAAAGCCTGCGTGACGACCATGCGCAACGTTTCCATCAAGGCATAGGCGCGTTCGCTGCGTTCCGCCGGTTCGAACACACTGACGATGCGGCGGATGGTCGCAGCGACACCAACCGTGTGAACGGTCGAAAAAACCAAGTGCCCCGTCTGTCCGGCTTCAATCGCGGCGGACATTGTTTCACGATCACGCGCTTCACCCACAAGGATAATGTTCGGCTTGCGACGCAAGGCATTACGCACACCGGCGGCAAAAGATTTGATATGACGAGGAATTTCGGACTGGGCGACCAGCGAACGCGGCCCCGTGATCGAATCGTAAACGTACTCGATAGGGGCTTCATAGGTCAGCAGTTTACCACATCCCTGCTCCCGCTCGATCAGCATACGACAACCGGAAGCCAAAAGCGTCGTCTTACCGCTTCCAGTCGGCCCCGTCACAAGGACCAACCCCTGACGCGGCGACCAGTTCCGAATGATTTCTTCCTCAATCCCCAAATCACGCATTGTCGGCGGCAAGGAAGGCAAGGTGCGCATCGTGATCTGGACAGAATCGCGCCCCTTGCTCAAGATAGCCGTAATATTGGTACGAAAACGAAAACGGGTCGAGCGTTCAGGTCTGACCTCATAAGACAAATCAAGATCGGTCCCCGAAGCCAGCTTGGCCAGCGCGTCGGGGCCATAAATCTTCATCAAAATATTAGTCAGATCGGCCGAGTCCATATTGCGGCGGGTGATTGGATACAGCACGCCATCCACTTCGATCACAATCGGACGATCGGTTTGGATACTGATATCCGTCGCCTTGCGCTTGACGCACCACAGCAACAGATCATCGACATGATCTTCCTGTATACGCAACGGCTCATCTGGCCAGCCCGCGATGCGAACCTGATTTTCATCAGCCAAAACGAGATCGTCTGGCGCGACTATTGCTGGGGTGCTGTCGTCCAAGTTTCGCTCCGAGGAATAAGGACGGAAGGTCCGGTGATCACAACGCCACGATCGCCAACTCTCATCTCTGATCCACCTCCGGTCACGCCACGATCCTCATGCATCGCATAGGGAGGAGAAATCATGCCCTGAGCCAGAAGTTCCCGATAACGAACCATACCGACATAATCATTGGTCAAGCGGTCAAGATCGGCCTCGAAAATTTCTTCGGCCTGAGCCACGCCAGCATTCCATCCTTCTTGAACCAGTTCGCGCCAAGTCTTGCGCTCGTCTTCATCACGCGGCAAAAGAAGAGAGGGTGGCGGATCGACCTTGCCCCAATCCCGCTCCATATAAAGCCGCCAATCGCGCGATGCTGTCACAATGCGCGCAGCCTGATTGATACGGTAAACCCGATCGGCAACTGCGGCTTCTTGTCCACCACCATTGACAAGAACGGCCCGTTGGGCTTCCGACACGATGGGTGGCTCGATCAGCAACCCAGAAGGCGCGGCGATCAAAAGACGCTTGAAATCAAAAGTCTTGCCCATACTGGTCTGATGCTCGACCAAACGGCGTTGAATCTCGAACGTGCGATAAGCCAACCCACCGCGAGCCCCATAAGACAACGCGGCTTCACGCAAGGCATCATTGCGGATCTGAAGGCCTACAATATCCGACTTGTCGGGCGCATCACCTTTTGTCTGTTCTTGCAAATCCTCAAGGACCGGCGGCGGCGGCGATGCTTCAAGAACGGTGGCCGCAGCCTCCTGCGCCCACACACCCTGCGGGCAAGCGGCAAACAGAGCCACAAAAAGGAGCGTCAGGAAAGCCTTGCGGCAAGGGCCTGACTTAAGTTCTGTCAACCGGGGCATAGCGAATCTCGACTGTGTTGCTGAAGCTGTTTACCGAAAGATCGGCCCTGCGTCCGGCCTGAAGCCCAAGATCATGCAAGACCTCGATCAGAGGCTTTTGATAGACATCGACGGAAACAAGCAAAGGAACCCCCTGACGTGCCCCAACGGTCTGGAACCGCATGCCGGCACGCGCCGCTAGAGTTTCGGCCATCTGCTCGATCGGACCGGACCAACGCACGGTGATGGGCTGGGTCAAAGCTGGCGGAGCCGACGAATAATCTTCAGCTTGCGGCATGGCTGGCGCGCGCATCTGTTCGATGCTCGACATAACGTCCAGTGCCTTAGAGGCTTTTTCGGACGACTGCGCAATACGCGTGCTGACAAGATCGGGATCGGTCGCGACGGGAGTCATCTCCCTGTTCATACAACCGGCTAGTAGAACACTGACAAGAAGCAATGAGGAGCGTGAGATTTTCGAGACTATCGTCATATGTCGTACCTTTAGGTTCCTTGCTTTCGCGTTGCGCGTCTCCCTCGCGGGACGTTTTCCTATACTCGGTTTCCTTGGAACGCCGAGCATGCCATCTCGCAAAAAACAAGCGGTCACGCAGTGATCCGCTTTTTTTGCGGGATGTTTTAGGTTTCGAAGAAACCCAAACATTTATAGACGGACTATTCCCCTTAGACAACACTGACTCTTCACTTTCATCGACTTCTGTCAAAGATACCGCATGTAATGAAGAGCATACCCCAACAGGCTAATCGCCAGCACGGAGACAAGGAACGCAGTTAACCATACCGCCGTAAAGAAATAATAAAGAGAGAGAAGGAAGAGCAAGATGGCCGCTACCCCATAAATCAACGAGGCATTAGGAATCTTTTCTCCGTCCTTGCCGCCCGTCTTGACGAAGGTGACCACTTTACCGGCATAAAGAGACGGCAAATTTTTTGACCCTTTTTTTGGCGGCGGAAGCTGCTTTCTGGTCATTCCTCCATCCCTCTTCCACGGAGCCTTAGCGCATCAAGTCGAGCAAGACGGCGGCCATTCTTTCAGGACGGCCCTGAACAATTTTGACACGACCATCGCGTCCACGATAAACAAGATAGGGATAACCCTGAATATTCCATTTGGAGACAAGATTCAGGTTCGTTTCAACGGCGCGCACCGCCATCGGATCAGGGGTCCCGTCAAGAACCTTGGTATCACCCGAAACATAGCTGTCCCACACCTCAAAAGGCTTGCCTGCCTTCAACAGCTGCGCGGCAACATTCTTTTCCTTGTCCCCAAGGCTGTTATAAACAGGAACCAGACGAACTTGCAGTTTGCCTTGCAAAACTGGCTCACGTAGTTCCTTCCATGTGCTCTTGCAATTCGGGCAATTCGGCGCGACCATCATCATCAGCTCGGCCTGATCGTTATGGCCGACCAAAACACCTGCCGCAGCCTGCATGTCTTGAATAAGACGCTCACCAGGAGACAGGGAAACACCGGCAGGCACCGCAGCCGCCGTCTTGCCAGCCGCCGTATTCGACGCCTCCCCGCTCGGGACAGAAGCAGCCCCACCAACGGCCCCGCCATTCTGGACGATATCACGCTGTTGCTCGGCGGAACTTGTGAAAAGCTGTTTGATGTCCGCGTTGGATTGCATCAACCCTTGAATCTGCGGGCTCGTTACGTTTTCGCCCTGTGTCGTAAACATCCCGCCGATCAAAACCGTACGGTGATCCGGCGACAAATAGACCATCTGGATCTGACCGTCCTTAACGATCAGCCAGCCCGGCATTTCCGAACGTTCGCCCATGTAATAAAGCTTCGCCCCGTTCTTGACGAGGTTCTGAAGGGCCGGAATGGAACCGACATCCGGCTGTTTCGCGTTCGCGGTGTAAAGCTGGGCTGGTGGTGTTTGCGTTGTGGGGCTTTGAAGAAAAAGGCCCTGTTGGGCAAAAGCGGGAGCCGTGGCCAGAGCCGTCAGAACAAATCCTGCGGAAAACAACTTGAACACACGCGACACGGACATCGGCTTCTCCTCTCAGATCGACAAACAACGACCGGATGGCCGTCTCTACGAAAGAATCAAATCAACGCTGGGCATAATAGGCCTTAGATTCGGCCTTTGCATAGTCTTGTTTGATCAGCCCTTTGCGTTTCATCACATTGATAACCTTGGCCGCATAGCGCGTCCCGACACCGGGTGTTGCCGAATGATAATAGGCAATGCCGCCATAGAGTGATCCGGCGGTTTCGATTTTTTGACGCAAAATCCAGGCCGCCACACGCACATTCACACAGCCGTCGTCGCGCACAAGTTTAAGGGCGGTCTTGTAGTTGACATTCCACGCCATCGCGAGCTCTGGCAGCCACCGCGTATTGACCTGCATCGGCCCCAGATCATAAGTGCCGTTGACATTGGGCCCGACCTGTTGCCCGACATGCCCACCTTCAACATGCATGATGCCAACCATGACCGCAGGCGGAACCTGATAAGTCTGGGAGGCCATCATCAGACAGACGGCAAGGGCGTGGGCGGTCATCATCGGCTTGTTACCACTCCTGATCGTCCAGACGCGCCGAGGAAGGAACGTCCAAATAGGTCGCCAGCGTGGCCAGCATGGCCATGCGCTGGTTAAAGGCCTGCCAAACCTGCGTCATCGGGATATTCGCCCCATGCTGGGCCAGATAGGCCGCACGATCATCCGGCGTCATATACAGGATGCGATCCGCTTCGGCATAATGGCTTTCCGTATAAATCTGGCCTGCCGCGCGCAAAACACTCCAGCACAAAAGCCGCCATTGCTCAGGCGTCGAACCGGGGGCAGCCAACGTGCGCGTCACCTGATCCGACATCTTGACCAGACGCTCGGCCACTTCGGCCAGCAATTCATGCTCACCACGCCCAAACGCATATTGAGCGACAGCCCCGATAACCGGCACCATGGCTTCCATCATCTTCGCACGGAACGTCGCAACCGTGTTGGGAAGACTTTCCCCACCGGCCGGAATCTGTGTCTTGAATTTTTCCTGAAGCTGCGCGGCCAGCGTTGCCAGATGTCCGGCGGCCTCTTCGCCCATCGGGCTCCCCGAAGCCTTGAAGCTGGCGGCAACAACCTGACTGGCCGAACCGGAAAGGGCCCAGCGCACAGCCGGATCAAGATCGGCCTCACCGGCCCCGATTTCTTTCGACAACTCGCGGCTTAAAAGAACGGTGCTGTCGACAAGCTCACCAAAAAGGGTTGCCTTGTCAGCTTCGCTGCGTGACTCCTGACCGGAGGAAGAGGACGTCTCGGCGATCACCTGTAAAAGAGGCATCCCGATCTGACGGAAAGAAGCCAACATGGATTGAAGGCGGGCATTCGGATCATTCATTTGTTTTTCATCAAGTTCATTGGACATGGAAAACCGCTAAACCCTTGCTTTTGGAAAAGAGGAAGTTACCGGACTATACACCGGTCTGTTCCCCTGCGCCAACGGGCAGTTACTTTCGTCCCTATTATGGGCTTTCTTTGGTTAACGAATTATAGTTAAAAAACCGCCAAGAGGCCCCCAGAAGCGAGGAGGCGGCTATTCGACGCCGTTATAACACTCACGAATGTCACGCATCCCCCGAACAGCCAGATCAAAGGCCTCGTCCTCCATGTCGATGCGCTCCTGCCATTTGCTCATTAAATGGCCGCAAACCCCCAGAACGCGTATCTGTTCGTCGTGCGATGCGGCGGCAAAGCCCTCACTCTGGAAACGGCGAGTCGAGCCGCACATCATATTGGAAATCTTCTCGAACTCATAAAGGCTGAGTCCGTTGCGACAATCATTATACGATGGCTCAAGCTCAATTTGGGCGTCATTGGCCGCCTCACAGGCGTCCAAAGCAACCTCGCAAAAAGGCTTCATTTCATCAAGATCGCAATTTGGGCGGGTCAGCACGGCCACACGGTCGGAGCATTGCTTGATAAACGCATTCTGACGCGCACGGCAGGAATCATACTTGGCCCGCTTGCGACGCGAAGCCTCGCTGTCCCGCGCATTGATCGGCGGCGGCGAAGGACGTGGCCCCGCCAGCGTGTAACACAAACGCGTTGCCTTGACCCACCGGTCCTGTGCAGCCCAATCCCGTTCACTTGTTTTATCAGGCTCGAACGTCATGACCTTGACCGCCTGGCCGTTCATGGTGCGGTCCACAAGCTTGGCTGGCGGCACAATATAGGTCCGGTCGCGGCTGATGGCATCAACGCTGCTGTCCATATCCGTGCTCGACGAGACATCCGGCAAATTGGTGGCCTCCTCCGTGTTGAGATTATAACCATCGACCATGTTGGCCATTTCCGCATGCGACCGCTCGAAATCGTCATAATATTCGGGGCCATCGCCATTGGACCACGGCCCACGATAAGCCGCGTCAACACCGCGCTGGATAACCGCAGAGAACATGCGAGCAAACTTAACCAGCTCCAGCGGAGCTTTGCGGGCCATAAGGACGTTGCACAAGAACTGGTCCGAAGGAAGCCCCGGCGCGGGATCAGCCGCCCGCCGCATCTGCTCTTTCGTCAAGATATTCTTTGTCTTGGCATCGGCAACATAGGTTGTAAACCGCTTGTCCCCTTCAAAGGCAATCTGCTTGGCCGCTAACATAGCCTTATCGTCCGTTGTCCTTTGGATCCCCAACTTATCCATCGCCGTGTTCAGAAAAGTGGTCATGGTGGTCCATGTCGCCGTCACGAATTTATAAGCAGCCGTCTCTTGAACCATCTTGGCCAACGTCGTCGCCCAATTAGTAAGTTCCTCGCCGATGGCCTTTACATTCATAACAATATCGCCATCGCGCAGCGGGCTGGCGCTGGCAGGCGCAGAGGACAGGACTGATAAGGAGAAAACAAAGAACAGAAGGCACAGGAAAGCAGCCCAACGCGACCTATTCACTGTTTGGGAACGACTTTCCACAGTCCTGCTCTTTTCTCCACCCATCCTCGTCACCTATTGCTCGACAGCTGAAGGAAACACCAGTTCGTCTGCCGACATGGGCTCACCCTTGACGACATGACGCATCGACGGCGCAATGGACTGTTTCTTATCAACGCTCACGGTATAAACCGAGCCATTGGCCACCGGTTCCCGCATCAGACTGGCGATATATTCATAGCCGGTCGGATTGCTGATGTCGGCTGATCTGAAGGCCGACATATCGGACCACACTTTCTTGGCCTCGACCAGTCCCGTCACAGAACGAACAATCGATCCGTTTTGAGCCGCCAGATTTTTTTGCCACGCATTCCAAGTGACCATACACTGGACGATCCCCTGCATCTGTTTATAGTGCTTGGCACCGGCCATACCTTGAGCAATCCAGTGGCTTGGGGTTTTGCACATAGCCTTTTCAAGGTTTTCCGCCAAATACGGGCTTAAGCCTTTTTTGCAATCGGCAAACTTATCCTTGATTGTGGTTGCATCAAAAATGCCGTCACCCGATCCGCCCGGCCCTAGCACAGAGGAACAATTCTTGTTCTGTTTGGCAATCATATCCGTCATCGAGGGATTTGGCCGCGTATGATAAGCAAGCTGCGCCACACAGTTCTTCATGGCAGTGCTTTGAATGGCCAGACCACGCTGGAAAGTGGCCCGATCACGCTTCCCCTTTTCAGAAGACATCACATCGCCCCAGGGAGCCTTTGGTCTTGGCCCCGCAAGCTCAAAACAGTAATTAAGTCCAGCCACCCACATTTTCTGGTTATAATTGGACGGCTTGGGCACAACGATGGTGATCCAGTTGCCTTTGGCGGTTTGAACAGCCTTGGTCTCCATGTCGGGCATCTCAAGCGTCACAACACCGTCCATCGTAAAGGGCGACAAATCCGCATCGACAAACGTCCTGTTCCCCGGCGGCTCGCTAAGCCCCGATGTTGTGTCGATACATTCGGAAGGATAGCCATCAACGGGGCTGGCCGTCTTGTTGTAACACCGCAAAGCATATTCATCGGCAAAATACTGAGCCCCCATGCCGTTATCGGTCGGACCGCGATACATGGCTTCAATCGCCTTCAAGGCGAACCGCTCGACACCATAACGAAACTTTTCGAGTGTTGGGGCAAGCTGGTGAACCAGCATCGCCTTACAAAGATATTCATGCTTGGGGGGGGCCGTCCGGGCAGCGATCTCCATCTGGACTTGCATCTTCGTATCAAGCGTATCAGCATCAGCAATAGCAATCGCCGCCTTTTCCCTGAGCTTCATCAATATCTGCTCACCCCCCAACAAAACCTTGTCGCGCTTGCCTTGCTCATCTGTGAATTGGTCAAAAAGACTTGTCAAAGCGGATGACAGGGTGGTGAGCAACGACGTAATTTCGGACAACAATGCGTTTTGAGAAATCAGTTCGGCAATTTTCTCGGCGAAATTTGTGGTGCGTGTCGCTGAGTTTGCGCTGTCATTAGTAATCTGCACGGCAAAAACGGGTTGGGACAGCATGCCCATAAGCGGTCCCGACAACAGACCCCCCAGAACCAGAGCAACCACAAGCTTACGGAGACGGCCCCTAAAGGAATGGTTCGTTTGATGGCTCATAATCCCCTCCCCTTATTGACCGACAGAAGCTGGCTGCTTGATTTCATCGAAAGAAACAGGCCTGCCCTTCGGCACAAAAGACGGATCAACGTTAAAATTGATCCGCTGGACCGCAACCGGATCTTCGGACGGTGCGGCCCCTTCGTAATCGACCAAAGATGGCTGGACACCCTCTCCCTTTTTATTCAAAGAAGCATACCCCTTTGCCGCATTACTGACTGCGGCCCAACAGGTGTCGAGAGATTTCATAGATTGCGAGGCCGCAAGATAGTTCATTTCACGGCGCATGACTTCCCCCTGAAAAGCCTCCCACGCTGTCGAGCACAGATCGCTTGTTTCCAAGGGCGACGCGGTGCCGGACCCATCCGCGACCATGGCAACGGAATAATGGTTGGATTTGCACATTTCAATCGCCAAAAGTTCAAGCTCGTACGTGCTCAGTCCCCGAAACTCGCTCAGGCTTCCATCACAATTGCCGTAATGAATCTCGCCTTCAGAATCAATGCCCATAAAGACGCTTCCCTTGGCCGACTGACAAACCTTGTATTGGGCCTTGCGATACTCATCCCAGTTCGAGTCTTTGTAATTCGGCCTTGTCAAATAGGCGAGCCAGTCCGTCATTTGTTTGACAAGTGCATTCTGGTTGGCAAGGCAGTGATTGAACATGGCACGCTGGCGTCTGCCCGTTTCGCTTTTAAGCGCATTGCCCGACACGGGCGTTGGCCTTGGGCCGACCACATTGAAGATGTAGTCCCACTTCGAGACAAACTCCTTCTGCTCGGCACTCAAATTCTTCATATCCGGCCCGACGACACTAACGCTCGCCCCCGACAAAGGATCGGTATAGGTCTTCCGGATAAAAATGGGGACCTCATAGGTTGCAATATGAATACCAGAGATGCTGGAATCGTGGCGTGTCGCGCCGCCAGACAGAACCGTTGTGGAATCCACTTCTGACGCCGGTGAATCCAGTGGCGACCCCGTCTTCTGATCCTTCACGCGCTCGGCATAGGTTGCATAATAATCCCCGCCCATGCCGTTACAGGTCGCACAGCGGTCCTTGTTCGATACAGCTTCGGCAAGCATGCGGGACAATTCTTTGTCAAAATACTCCGACGTTGACGCTCCCCCGTTCACAAGGATAGCGCGGCACAAATGTTCATGCTTGGGCGGTGCCAAATCGGACGCTATGCGCATCTGGGTTTCCAGAAGCTTGTTCTTGGTATTAACGTCCATCATATAGGTCGTGAGCTTTTCGATGCCCTTGGCCTCGACCTGCTGACCGGCCAGTGCTGCCTGCCCGTTCTGGGTCATGGTGCCGAAATATTTTATGTAGTTGTTATACTGGGTCGTAATGTAAGTCGTGATCGCCATGATGTTGGCACCAAGCTCCGTATTGTTCAAAACGATCTTGGCTTTCTCAAGCGCGGAGGTCGTCTCTTGCACCGCCTCAAAAAATGGATCAAAAACCTCGACGGCATAAGCTGGCGCAGGAGTGACGGACGCCCCGAACAAGGAGAGGACGGCCAGACACAGCACATATCGCTTGGCTTTGGCCAAAAGGAATGTAAAGCGTGTCATGTCGGGCCCTCCCCTTCTTTCCCAGATCAGAACTTGATCGGATTATTGACGCCAATATATTGCGTCTTGTTCAACCCAAGATAGTCAATGAAACGCGCCATCGGTGCCGACAAGAAATTGTTGGGCAATGGCGACGCCAAAGGCGGTGCTGTCGTAATATTGACGTTGACCAGATTGGCCAGCGACAAACCGTCACACGTCTTGCCTCCATTACTGCTGGGTAAAGACAAGCTGAAAGACGGCAAGGAAATAGGAATACAAACAGCATTCAACGCCGTCGTTAAAGCCGCCGAGATCGCGCCGACAATATAGGTACAAGGAGCATTCAAAAGCGTCGTGATCACGTTGTTGATATAGTTCGATATCCACGCCGCGCCATCCATCAAAGCATCGGCAATGGAAAAACCAGCAGAGATGCTCGAAATACAATAGGGGGTCAGCTTATGCAGCTCGGTCGGCGGGTTCGGATTGGTTTGATTGGCCTCGGTCGTGTCGTTAAAGACATTCGTCGCCGCATCGAGCTCGGTCAGATAAGCCGACCTAGGCGCATCGCGCACCGCCTGAGCCACCTTCTGATCGGGACAAGGGCCAAGCCCCATAATATCCACAGCAGCATAGGCCAAAGAAGCCCCCCCAACCGGCAAGAGCAAAAAGCCGAGCAAAACGGCACCCAAAAGTTTTCCGCAAACCATTTGGACCTTGGTCGATGTTGTACCGTGTGACATGGAAGCCTCCATTCTCATTTTCAACCTAATGATATTTCTCATTGCCCGCCCCGTCCGTTCCGAAGAACCTGAGCATCGGCAACATGGGCATGTTAACGGTCCCTCCATAAGAAGGGATCGAGTTGATAGCAGGATAAACCTCACGCGCCATCTTCGCATTAAACGGATCAAGCAAGTCATCTGCCGTCATCGCTCCCGATGACGACACCAAAGCATGCCCAAGTGGAATGCCGTCACAAGTCTTGGAAGACGACAGGCTTCCCATATTGAACGAAAAATCAGGTAGTTTTACTGGCAAGCAAATCGAGTTAAGCAGCTTGTCGACATTCGAGGCGACAAAAGAAACGACATAGTTACACAAAGCGTCCAGAACCGCATTGATCTGGTTCTTGATCCAGTTCTGAAGCCACGTCGCGCCGTCCATAAGGGCCTGAGCAATATCGAACGCCCCGGCTCCTATCTTAAAGCAATAGAACTTATCAAGATCGCCCTCGTGCAATGAGCCAATAGAGTTACCGGCCTCCAGCCCTTCAAAGAAATTCTCCTGTGTCTGCACCGCATCACGAACGTGATAGGCCCTCGCCGTTTGAGCCAAAGCCTGCGCCAGCTTCGTGGTGCGATCCTGACAATTCAGCGTTCGCAAAACCTCGTTACCAGAGGAATCCTTGTAAATCGTGTCCCCGTAATGCGGATCGTCGAGTTTCACGATGGTCTCGGAAGCGTAACTCTCCCCCATAACCCACCCCTTCAAAAGAACATAATGCACCGCAGAATTACACAGATTCGACGCATCATACTGTTTCGAATTGGCAAACCCCGCAAACCCGCAAAAGGCCGCGATTTCATTAGGCGAAACATGCCTCCAATAGCCCAGAATGTCCACTTGAGCGACCATTGTCGCAAAGTTAGGGCTATTACTCAGGTTCCGTATCAAGCCATCCCGGTCCGACACCGTGCTTTGATACTTTTTTGTCAGGTTCCGAAACTGTGCATCGTCTTTTCCGGGGCAAACCTGGTACCAGCCAACGCACCCTTTGCCGTTAGGCTTTGAAATACATTGCGACTCGTAGATGGCCATCGCCAAAAGAGTCGCGCGCTCGGCATCCTTCTGGTTCGAGCTTGTCCGTGCCTCAACGGCGGCTGTTACGCCGTTCGCATTGCATTCGGCGATAGCCGCATCGAAATAAGCCCGTGTCGGCGCGCGGCGCGTATAGTCGGCCGACTTGGCCCAAGTGCGCATGTCACCGCCCTGACCATAAACCGCAGCAAAAACGACCCCCGCCCATAAAACCAGGGCAAGAAAAAAGGGCCATTGTCTACGCGTCGATTGCCGCACGGTTACTTCCCATCCTTAATATATTTGTCATAAAATTCATAAGGGTCTCTTGCCGCACAACCGCTTTCGCCGATACCTTTCGGCTCTTTGCCGCTTTCGTACCACATATCCTCTGGGCGATAGGAATCATGCAGGCAAACGTAAAGCTTGTCTTTTTTGATATCGATCAAAACCGCCGCCGAGTCCGAAAGACATTCATGCGGTTTGCAAACAAAGGTGGATAAAATATCGTCATGACGATCCACAGGGGTACTCACCCCTTCCGCATAAACCGTGGTGACAAGCGCGAAGCTCTCTGGCCCCAGCAGGTTATAGGCCTTGGCAACGAAAATGGGGTGCGTCCAGAAGGTGTAGTCGCCGATTTTCTGGAACGGTTCTTTGCCGACCCACGCCTGAAGCTCGGACAAGGGGGGGTCTCCGGCGCTTGCGCCACGGCAAGAGACCAAAAGGACAAGCATACACAAAGCGATAGACAAACGACGCATCAGACAGTCTTTCCACGCAAAGAACGCACCATGACTCTATTTACCGCTCCAACCCCGGTTTAGCCATAAGTTTTTGGCCTCAAATACTTTCTTGATTTTAGGGGGGATACCCCTAACAAGGCCTTAATTTCGGCGCGGCGACAAAACCGCAAAAAGGAAGGATGTCAGGCTTATCGCGGCCCAAAACGAATCCGTCCACAGGTTATAGGCGCAAAGCGAAACGACGATGAAGTAAGTCAAGGCCCCTGCCCCCCAAGGCCGGAGCGAGGGCGCAAGGTCCCACAGCGACCGCACCAAAGCCGCAAAAATGCCCGCAGCAAAAGCTACACCGACCGCGCCAAACTCGACCCAGAGCTGCACAAAAATATTGTGCGGATGCGAAACCGGAAAAGCATTGGCCCAATACATCGCGCCGTGCGGAATGGTCCAGTCCAGCAGCTTGGTCGCCCCCATCCCCCAGCCCAGCCAAGGCCGCTCCAAGATGCGATAAGATAAATAATCCCATATTTCAATACGATGCAACCAAGACCCCGACACCTTGTACAGCAGATCGTGCGCATAAACAAAGCCTTGATTGATCACAAACGGCCAGGCGAGGGCTGCAACAATCCCCGCAACAATCCCCGCCATGGCCAGCCGAGGCCACCGCGCCATCGCCAAAGCAGCCCCCACCCCTGCAACAACGCCAAGCAGCGTCGCCCGTGAATGGGTCAAGAGCAAAATGGCGACCAAAAGGGACAAGGCGACAAGAGCGCGCTTCCCCTTACCCGCTTTCACCGGAAAAACAACCCCGGCGAGCGGCCACAAAAGCCCGCAGGCATAGGAAAGCCCTCTGTTCAGCTTGGTCACGGCCGGGTCCTCGACGCCATACAGCCCCGTCGCAACAATAAGCGAGGAGAGCAAGGCGGCAGCTCCTATGATAAAAAATCCGTTCAGCTTGGGGAAAAAGGGCAAGGCCCTGCGCCCCGCCTCCCTCACGCGCGGCGACGACCAGAGGGCTAGCGGGACAAGAAAGCTTAGGCTTTTCAAGAAAGTAGAAAAAGCTCCTTTGGGGTCCAGCGAAGCCCCCGACGACAGGACCCCGCACAGGACAAAACACCCCAGCGCGATCCAAACAGGCCGCGCAGGCCAAGCAATCACGCGTTCCTGATAGCCCATAAACAAAGCCGCAAGCACCGCCCCGCCGATACCCGCCGCCGCCCACAAACCGCCTTCGATCAGGCCAAGCGACAGCACAAGGGCCAGCACGGCACCTATCACGACAGGAGCCCCCGCTCCTTTGCTCACCGCCTTGTTAACCATAGGATAGATTCTTTATTTTCATGATTTGATGGTAGAATGGGCCCGCGTTACAAAGACTGTCTTTCAAACGGACCGATATGACACAGCCTCGTTTTAAACTCCCCGCGCACCTGATGGCAAGCTTTCTGGCTTTGGCGACATCTGCCACCGGTTTTGCACAAGGTCAAGCCGAGCCAAGCGATACAGAAATCGTGGCGGCCCTCAAGCGCACACCGCGCATCAAAGAAACCGCCAAAGGTCAAGAAATCCTGAAAGAATTGATGCGCGCAAGCGCGTTTATCAAAGACACGCGCCGGATACAGATCAACCAAGATTCGGGCAAAGGCACAAAATACGACAGGCACGACGTTTATTATAATTGCAAATATGCCCGTCGTCACGCGGGTACAGCAGGCTTTGAACTACGCCTCGCATCCATAAATCCACAAAGCCTTTTTGATAAACCGGCCACGAACGATCTCGATCAGGCGACCCGTACCGTCGTTGGCCTAAGTCAAACCATCGTGCTCGAATACTTTTTGGGATCCGTTCAGCAGGAAACCGACCAGACTTGTGGCCGCGAGGGAGCCCCCCTGCCCCCCGATGTCGCCGCCAACATCGATGCCGCGCAACAAGAGGCCGCAAACGGAAATATGCAACAAGCACAGGCGCGTCTCGGCGCCATGCTGGACCATGCAGAACAAACAAAAATCGGCGGCAATCTTTACGACACCCACCAACAAGTCGAGGCGCATGAAGCCATCAAGCATCTGGGCCGCTGGGCCATGAACAGCGGATTTATGACGGACAAAGATCACAAAAGCTGGCGTCCCTTGGAAGAAGAACTGCGCCAGCCACAGCGCGTCATCACCAATGTTCGGGCTTTATTGGATATGAAGTAAACAAAGAAAGACTAAGCCATGAAAAAGATTCTTTTCGCACTTCCCACCCTGCTGGTCCTCTCCGCGCACAGCGCGTTTGGCTATACCCAGCAAGAAGTGGATGCTCTTTCGGCAACAGACCCCTTGGTAAGCGAAAGCTTGCAGCTTATCCAGAAAAACACGCCCGCCGATGACAGGCGCGCAAAAGGCAATCTGGCACGCGTCTTGAGCGAATCAAGAAATTCGATCAGCAACGCTTACACCAAGCGGACCCAAGGGGCCGCTCTTTCAGAAAAGGAAGCTCGCGGCCTTGCCCGATCCTTCATGCGCGTTGCGCAGGTTCTCGGCGTCGAAAGCACCATGCTGAAATACGGCTATAAAACTTCCGCAGAAACGCGTGAAACCCAGCAAACAGCAACTCAACTGAAAGCCTCCGTTCAAGAAGCAACCCAAAAGGCTGACACCGCCGTTCAAGATGGTTGCGCGGGCGTTTTTGCGGGGAACTATGATTTGATGGATAGCATCAAGATTATTGAGACCACTAATTTGGCCGGCCTCTCCCCCCAGCAGGTTCAGGCAACCTCCTTTGCGTTTGACCAGCTGTCTAACTCGTTCGTCAAGCTTTTCAGCTCGGCCTTGGTTTGCAAAGCGTATTTACAGGCCCCCGGTGGGCCAAAGGCATCGGGGTCTGCCTCGCCTTATGCGAGCGGCTCCTACAATCAGGCAAGTCCCACCAACGTCTCCAACGCCCCAAAAGGTCAAAGCCCCGCGCAAACCATCGACGGCGAACTGGAGCTGGTACGGCCTGATCTTATGAATCGTATCAAGGACAATAATTCCGATGATCCAGCATGCAAGAGTGCCATCGGGCACATAATGAAGGCTGATGCCGCCGCACAAACCGGATACCGCGCCCTTTCCGAGACTTTCCGCGAGCAAGGCCACATGACCACGGGCCTTTTGAATGAGTTTGAGATGACCCTCGACTCTGCGTCAAATATCCCAACACTGTTTCAAGTCTACACAGACGCTTGCTCCCCGACCGTGCAGGAAACCAATTCCAGCCTGCGCGATGCCGCAAAAATGGAAATGCAAACCGAAGCAACCTTTATGAAGAACGGCGTGCTCTCTGATCTTATCGAAAGAGGGGAATGCAGGGCAGCTATCATCACAGAACACGGGTTCAAACCACCTGCACCCTATCATTATGAAACAGCAGGACAAGGTGGCCTCTCCCCCGCACAAAGAAAAGCCATGGAACAATCGAACAACGCGACCTCGCAAGCAGCAACCACGGGAGCCAATCTTGCTCGAAACTGTGCTGGATGGGCTGTCGAAGAACTTAAGCCAACCCCCTAATCCCCCCTTCCCAAAACAGGCAAGGCCCTTGCGGCTTGGCCTGTTTCGTTTTATCCCTGCCGCATGACACACGCGCTGCGCCTTGCTTTGTATCAGCCTGACATGCCGACCAATACGGGGTCGATGCTGCGCCTTGGGGCTTGCCTTGGGGTGCCGCTGGATATTATCGAGCCGTGCGGCTTTATCTGGGACGATAAGCGCCTGCACCGCGTGGCGATGGATTATATCGACCATATCAACGTCACGCGCCACCAGAGCTGGGAGGTCTTTCAAAAGGCCAAAGGCGGGCGGCGACTCGTCCTTCTCTCCACCAAAGCGTCGATCCCCTATACCGATTTCGCTTTTCACCCCGATGACACCTTAATGGTCGGGCGCGAGAGCGCGGGCGTCCCTGACGACGTCCACGAGGCTTGCGAGGGGCGCGTCCTGATCCCCATGGCAGCGGGGCTGCGCTCGCTCAACGTCGCCCTTTCCGCCGCCATGGTGCTGGGCGAAGCGGTGCGGCAGCTGCGGTGACATTAACCAAAAAATGAGAACAAAACGTGAAATAGTCCTAGAATGCGTTTTAAAGCCCATACAGAGGTTTTTAATCCTCGCACGTAGGGGGATAGCGGGCACCCCGCCAGAGGCCCTTCCTGCCCCATCCTAGGGCCCGCAGTCGCTATTCGTAAGGGTGATTTTGAGCCTTTTCTCTCTTTGGAGTCTTTGGAGGCCATTTTGCCTCTTTTATAGGCACATTAACCTTACATTCCCCTGAGTCATGCCCGCGAAAGCGGGAATCCATGCTCATAGCAGGGAATGCCTCGACATATAGATTCCCACTTTCGCGGGTATGACTCAATCAGAGGAGCCCCTCCCCTGTTAAAAAAACCTTAACGAGCCCCCTTGAAAGCCTGCCTCATAGAGCCTACATGACTAACACCCTGCACTAAGGGGCCAGGTTTATTAACAAGTCAACTTAAGGAGCAAGACCGATGAAATTCCGTCCTCTGCATGACCGCGTCGTTGTGCGTCGTCTGGAAAGCGAAGCCAAAACAGCTGGCGGCATCATTATTCCCGATACAGTCAAAGAAAAGCCCATGGAAGGCGAAGTCATCGCCGTTGGCCTTGGCGTGCGTGACGAGCAAGGCAAGATCATTGCTCTTGATGTCAAGGCGGGCGACCGCATCCTGTTCGGCAAATGGTCGGGCACCGAAGTCAAGCTTGATGGCGTCGATTACCTCATCATGAAGGAATCCGACATTATGGGCGTGATCGAAGGAGGCCCCTGCGCCAAGGGGAAGCCCTGCAAGAAATAAAAGGGACTGGGGGTCGGCATTCGGGGATCGGGGACGTTTTATCCCTCCCCGATCCCTGACCCCAGACCCCGCTTTTCGAACAACAAACTCAAGAAGGAACTATACAATGGCTGCAAAAGAAATCCGTTTTGGCGTGAAAGCGCGTGACAGCATGATGCGTGGCATCGATGTGCTGGCCGATGCCGTGGCCTGCACGCTGGGCCCCAAGGGGCGCAATGTCGTTATTCAAAAGAGCTTTGGCGCACCCCGCGTGACCAAGGACGGCGTGACCGTTGCCAAGGAAATCGAGCTTCCCGATCATTTCGAGAACATGGGTGCCCAGATGGTGCGCGAAGTCGCCAGCAAGACGGTTGACCGCGCCGGTGATGGCACCACGACAGCAACGGTTCTGGCGCGTGCTTTGGCGCGCGAAGGCATCAAGGCTGTTGCGGCGGGCATGAACCCGATGGACCTCAAGCGCGGCATCGACGCGGCGGTCGAAAAGATCATCGAAGATCTGGCCGCCCGTTCCAAGAAGGTCGCCAGCAAGATGGAAATCGCGCAAGTTGGCACGATTTCGGCCAACGGCGACAAGGAAATCGGTGACATGATCGCCGCCGCGATGGAAAAAGTCGGCCATGAATCGCCCATCTCCATCGAGGAAAACAAGAGCCTCGAAACCGAGCTGGATGTCGTCGAAGGCATGCAGTTCGATCGTGGCTATCTCTCGCCCTATTTCGTCACAAACGCCGAAAAGATGGTTTGCGAGATGGAGAATCCCTACATTCTCTTCCACGAAAAGAAGCTCTCCAGCCTTCAACCCCTACTGCCCGTTCTTGAAGCGGTCGTCCAGTCGGGTCGTCCGCTTTTGATCATCGCAGAAGAAGTCGAAGGCGAGGCTTTGGCCACGCTCGTTGTCAACAAGCTACGCGGCGGCCTGAAGGTCGCGGCGGTCAAGGCCCCCGGCTTTGGCGATCGTCGCAAGGCGATGCTGGAAGACATGGCGATCCTGACCAGCGGTCAGGTCATCTCTGAAGACCTCGGCATCAAGCTTGAGAATGTCACGCTCTCCATGCTCGGCACGGCCAAGAAGGTCCGCATCGACAAGGACAACACGACCATCGTCGATGGCGCGGGCAAGAAGAAAGACATCGAAGCGCGTTGCGGCCAGATCCGTCAGCAGATCGAGGTCTCGACGTCGGACTACGACAAGGAAAAGCTGCAAGAACGTCTGGCCAAGCTGGCTGGCGGCGTTGCCGTTATCCGCGTCGGCGGCGCGACGGAAGTCGAAGTCAAGGAACGCAAGGATCGCGTTGACGACGCCGTCCACGCCACCAAGGCCGCGAAGGAAGAAGGCATCATCGCTGGCGGCGGTACCGCTCTGCTTTATGCCGTTCGCGCGATCGAGAAAATCCGCGTCGCCAATGACGACCAACGCCGTGGCGTTGACATCGTCCGCAAGGCACTGGAAGCTCCGATCCGCCAGATCGTTGACAATGCGGGCCTTGACGGCTCGGTCGTTGTCGGTCGTCTGTTGGAGCAAAAGGACACCAACTTCGGCTTCGACGCCCAGAAGGGCGACTATGTCGATCTGCTCAAGACCGGCATCATCGATCCGGTCAAGGTCGTCCGCGTCGCGCTTGAAAACGCCGCGTCGGTCGCCGCTCTGCTCATCACGACAGAGTGCATGATCGCCGACAAGCCGGAAAAGAAAGAAGCCGCCGCTCACGGCGGCATGGGTGACATGGGCGGCATGGGCGGTTTCTAAGCCGATCCTACCGCCTGAACAACAAACCCCTGCAAGGTATCTTGCAGGGGTTTTTGTTTGGCATAAACTATTTCTCATACGGCTTGGCGGGACGCAACACACTGTCGCTGGTCAGGCCATATTTCGACCACAGCTTGTCAACCAATCCCGTTTCAATATAGCTGGTCACCACACTATCCATCAATCTTTGCAGTTTCTCTTCCCCCAGAGGAAAAGCTAAAGCCGTCGCAGGGAAGCGCAAAGGATCACGACTCAATTGCTTGATCTTCCCAGGATTGTGCTTGATAAAAGCCTTCGCCGTAGTTGCATCACACACGGCACCATCCGCTTTACCTGCCGCTATGGATAAAAGAACATCGCCATCTGTGGCCATGTTCGGAAGAGCTATAAAACTGGCTTTTGGAAAAAATTCTTTGGCGATAAGGGTAGCGATATACCCTTCAAGTCCAACCAACTTGACAGATGGGTCATTTGCTTTCGAAATCTCTATGTCAAAGCGACTGTCGTTTTCTCGCCCATAAAAATGAAACGGCATATAGCCAATGGGCCTAGAAAAAGCGGCGATCAAAACGCGACGAGGGTCTGGTGTAACAGCTGAACAGAGCATATCTGTGCGACCGCTTCTGATGCTTTCGAAAAGATTTTCTGTGCCAACTTCTTCAACCCATTCGACCTTAAGCTGCAAATCCTGAGATATCTTGTCCATCAAGTCCACATAGACACCGCTCAACTGGCCAGAGTTTGGGTCTTTAATCAAAAGCGGCGGCCATGCTTGATACGAGCAACGAATGACGCCAGTACGCATGATGCGTTCATAAATTTGGTTTTCGGAAACAGCCTCCAATGACGACGGTTCGCTTTTCCAATTTGCAACGACGAAAAGCGTGATAAGCGAAATAAGAAGGGCAACCAAAGATAGTCTGTTTTTCATAAGAAACTCCTGTTATCATTTAGAAAAAATGATAACGGCCACATCCTTGAAACCAAAAAGCCTATCTTACATAAAGGCTTTATTAGCTTTTCTTGTCCACATTAGAAGCCATGATGGACGTTATTCTGACCCCTCCCCTCTGCCGCGCTGCGCGAGGCCTCCTCGGCTGGGCGCAAGCCGATCTGGCCCAGCACACCAGCCTTTCCGTAACCGCCGTTAAGGCTTTTGAAGGCGGGGCCAAGACAACGCGCCCCGCAACACGTGCGAAGCTTCAGCGCACCTTTGAAGAAAACGGTGTCGAGTTTCCCGCCACAGGAGGTCTACGCCTTGCCGATGAAACAGCTTCTATCCTGCGGTGTGCGGGGAAGGATTATTTCAAAAAGTTTTATGACGATCTTTATGCCTCCTATGCAGGAACGCAACGGCCCGACATCCTGACCTCTTCTGTGGACCAGCGTTTATGGTGGCTGCCAGAAAACAGGGAATTGTGTAAAAACTTTATACAATGGGTGGCCACCAACAAAATCCGCATGCGCACCTTGCTTTGCGAAAACAACCCCATGCTGAACGTGCCGACCGCAACCTATCGCCTCGTGCCACAGGAAATGCTTGGTAAAATCACCTATTCCCTTCACGCGGACAGGATCGCCTTTTTCCTGTCGAAAAAGAAACAGATCATCATTATCCGGCACAAGCCCATCGTCGAAACTTTCCGCGCTCAGTTCGATTATCTATGGAAGCTCGGCAAGGGCCTCTCAGAATAGGCTCCGCCCTCCTCAACCGCACGCGCAAGCAAACGGTGTGGCGGCGAGGCGGGATTTCTGCGCTTGGCTGCGGTAGCAGCAGAACTCTGTACCCACAGGTTTGCCCACCACCGCTTTCAAGATGCCGCCGGTGAGCAGTTCTGCCACACTGATAACATGCACAAGACGCTGGCCGCACAGGGCCTCTCCGGCACAAAGGAAGGTCTTGGCCATGTCGATTTTCGTCTCCATGCCGCCCGACCCGTTGTCTGTTTTGCCTGTTGTATCGACGCCTTGCGCCGCGAGCCCCGTCACCGCGCTGCCAAAATTGACAAAGGGAATGTGGCGCGCGTCCGCGTGGCTGCGCGGGTCGGCAGTGTAAAGAGAATTGGCCGATACAGCGATGATAGCATCCGCACCAATCAGATTGCCGATAAGCGCGGCCAGACCATCATTGTCCGAAAAGGCGGGGTCACCCTCTCGCAATTCGCGTAGTTCAACACGCGACATCAAATCGTTTTCATTCAAGATGGGGATGATCTTCGGGCAAAAATCAAAGCAATAGGACAAGGCTTCTTGCAGGTTCCATCTCTGCTCGTTCATGCCGTTTTGAAAATGCACGTTCTCGGACAGGCCTTGCAGCGCATGATACCCATGGCGAGCCAACGCCTGACGATATTCCAGCATCAAAGTGAGCTGCCCCACGCCTGCCGCGACGGCTTTCTCAACGTCTTTAAGCTTCGCCTCAGGTGGCACCGGCAAGGCCCCGCGTCCAGCTTTCACCGCGCCAGACGATACAATCACGACCTTGTGGCCCGCCTCGCGCAATGCCACGGCTTGATCGACCAGAGCGCAAAGAACGTTGTTATCAATTTCTCCATCGGGCCGCGTGATTGACTCGGTGCCGATTTTTAAAACGATGGTTTTCTGTTGTTTGTTCGTCTTTGTCATATGTCGATTCTTTCGAAAAAAAGGGGGGCGCTGAGCGCACAGATAAAAAGGCCAACGCATAAGCGTCAGCCTTTGCAAGCGGTCACGCCCTGCGAAAGATTAGTATTAGGAAGTTGGTTGAGGTCGTTCTTCCGGCGTAGCCTTGGAAGAAACGTCGCCAAAAAGCTTGGTCCACTCGGAAACGGGAACCTTGCCATAAGGGCCTTCAGGCGAGGCCCAATAGGCCAGCATCGCAGGGAACAAGTTCACGTCCTTGCCGCGCTGACGCACAAAATAACGATCAGGAGAAAGAAAACGGATGCCTTCCAGCTTTTTGACCCGCGCCGCATAGGCTGTGTCGTCCAGCTGTTCATGCAAGGCTGTGGCAAGCAGAGCCGGATCGTCCGTTCCAAGACGCTTCTTGGCTTCAGCACGACGCGCCATCAAAACATCGACGGTTCTTTTGGCCGCCTTGGCCAACGCCTCATCGTCGCTTTCACGGGCAACATAAAGGGCATGCATGACGTTGTTCAGCTCGCCCTGAGACAATTCAGGGAGCCAAATCAGATGTCCGCCACTTCCGTTCGCCGCGCGATCCAGAAGGGCTGTTAGTTCACAGAAGGTGCATACGGTGACAAGATCATCACCCTTTTCGTCAGGGGAGACATCGCTGGCAAACAAAACGCGCTGGTATTTTTTGGATTGGAACCCGCAACACCGACACGAAAAAGAATCGCGTGACATGACTTTGTCAACGCGGTTCTTGGCCGGAGCGCGCCCCGAAGAGGCCGCTCCAGAGGTGTCAGGCGATCGCCTGACACCCAAGGAAACGGGAAGAAACAAAACAACAGCCTTAGTTAAAGGTAACACCAAACTTGGTATAGGCCGCCTTAGTCGCGCCGTTAACCTCGGCGGTATTCTGGATGATACCCGTCAATGCCGGAACCGAGGTAATCGCACCGCCCGTCAAAAGACGCGCAATGCCCTTGCCCATGGGCTCGGAGCCAGGGTTTTCAGCATGCTTCTTGAGGCTCAGCGCACCGCTGACCAGCATGAACGACCCACCAACATAGCACACCGCACTCAGAATGTAGGGCAAGCTGACCAATTGCTTCGACGCCACAGAG
>JAQUHK010000128.1 GCA_028683655.1 Alphaproteobacteria bacterium | reverse complement strand
CATCGCCTGTATCCTTGCCCTTGTGGGCATCTCGACCCTGAAGCTGCGCTGATATGCCGACCCTCGCCCGCACAGACCAAACCGTCCTTGGCAAATGGTGGTGGACTATCGACCGCTGGACGCTGGTTGCGCTCGTTGTCCTGATGGGCATGGGCATCTTGCTGATCCAAGCGGCCACGCCCGCCGTCGCCGTCAAACATGGCCTGAGCAACTTTTATTTCGTCGAGCGGCATCTGGCCATGCTGGCACCGAGCCTTATCGTCATGTTTGGCGTCTCGCTTCTGTCTCCGACCCAGATCAGAACGCTCGCCATTGCGCTGTCTTTCCTTTTCGTGCCGTTGCTTGCAGCCACTCTTTTCATGGGCGTTGAAATAAAGGGCGCAACGCGGTGGATCCATTTGGGCTTCTTGTCCATCCAGCCGTCCGAGTTCGTCAAACCCGTCTTTGCCGTCACGGCGGCGTGGCTGTTCTCGCGCCATTGTCTGCGCCTTGGCTTTCCAGCCCTGGGGCTGAATATCGCGCTCTTTCTCATGATCGTCCTGTGCCTTCTGGGCCAGCCGGATATCGGCATGACGGTGCTCGTCTCGCTGATCTGGTTCGGCCAGTTCTTTTTGGCCGGTATGCCGCTGCGCCTTGCCGGAGCCATGCCCGTTGTCGGCCTGCTCGGGCTTTGCGGAGCCTATTACACCTTTCCGCATTTTGCCTCGCGCTTTGATCGGTTTTTGAACCATACGGGCGACACCTATCAAACCGACAAAGCCCTTGAGGCCTTCACCAATGGCGGACTTTTCGGCACAGGTCCGGGCGCGGGGACGGTCAAAATGTCGATCCCCGATGCGCATGCCGACTTTATCTTTGCCGTGGCGGGGGAAGAGCTGGGCCTGATCGGCGCGCTCGTCGTCGTTGCCTTGTTCGCCTTTATCACGTTGCGGGGCTTTTGGTTGATCCGTAAGGAAAATAACTTGTTCGCCCTTTTGGCGGCCAGCGGCATCCTGATCGAGTTCGCGGTCCAAACGGCAATCAATCTGGCCTCGAACCTGCACCTGATCCCCGCCAAAGGGATGACCCTGCCCTTCATTTCCTATGGCGGCTCGTCCCTTCTGGCCATGTCGCTGGAAATGGGCATGCTCCTCGCGCTCACCCGCAAACGCTATGGCCTCGCGGATTTGTAGGGATCCATTGAAATCTTCAAATTCTTTCCCCGATTAAATCTCTCCCCCCTGGCTGGGGAGAAAGCAAAATCTTAGGCTTACGCAGTAAGTCTTAGATTTTGCAAGAGAGGGGGTAATAACCAGCTGCGTCTTACCCCGCCAGTAAAAACTATGGACTTAGCTTTCGCTAAGCCCAAGTTTTTATGTCCTCTCCCGCCGAGGGGAGAGGGAATATCCCTCCATGCCTTGATTAAGCTCAAAGTAAATTGGGGAAAACTGGGGCTGCCCCTTGCCCCGAGGGACGAAAAGGGGTCTATTAGGCCTTTGAGTCGTCCCCTTTTGATTTGTGACACGCACCATGACGTCTTCTTCCTCCACTCCCCTTATCCTTTTGGCCGCAGGCGGCACCGGCGGGCATGTGTTTCCAGCCGAAGCCTTGGCGCGTGAGCTGCTGAGCCGTGGCCTGCGCGTCGGCATGGTCACGGACAAGCGCGGGGGCGCGTTCGGCAAAGACCTTGACCTGCCGGTTTACTGCGTGCGGGCCAGTGCTTTGGGCAAGGGGCCGATCCGCAAGCTGATCAGCATTATCTCTATGGGACTGGGGGTGCTTCAGGCCTCCCTGCTTTTACGGAAACTGAAGCCCGCCGCCGTGGTCGGCTTTGGCGGCTATCCGTCCGTTCCGCTTCTGTACGCCGCCGCCCGCATGGGTGTGCCGCTTGTCCTGCACGAGCAAAACGTGGTCGTGGGCCGCGCCAACCGGATGCTGCTTCCTATGGCCAAGATCATGGCCACCTCGTTCCCCACCGTCGTCGGCGTTGCGGCGGAGCACAGCAGCAAGATCGTGCAGACCGGCAACCCTGTCCGCCCAGCCTTTGCGACCTTCCGCGCTACACCCTATCCCGCGCTTGGCGACGAGAGCCCGATCCGCCTACTGGTGATGGGCGGCAGCCTTGGCGCGAAGGTTTTCAGCTCGGTCGTCCCCAAGGCTCTGGCCTTGCTGCCCGAGCCGCTGCGCCGCCGCATTCTGGTCACCCAGCAATGCCGCGCCGAAGATATCGAAGAAGCCCGCGCCCTTTTGGCTGGCGCAGGCATCATCGCGGAAACGGCCACCTTCTTTAAAGATGTGCCGGAGCGCATGGCGCAGTCGCATCTGTTTATCGGACGCAGCGGCGGCGGCACGATTGCCGAGCTGACCGCCATTGGCCGTCCATCAATCCTTGTGCCCTTCCCGCATGGTCATGCGGGCGAGCAAAAAGCAAATGCACAAGCGATCGCGCAGGCGGGTGGCGCATGGATCATCCCCGAAGACTCCTTCACGCCTGAAGCCTTAGCCGTTCGCCTTGAGGCTCTGTTCACCCTGCCCGCAACCTTGATGAAAGCCGCAGCGGCTTCACGGGCATGGGGCACAATCTCTGCCGCCGATACACTGGCCGATTGCCTTTACGGCGTGATCGGTCTGCCGCTTGCCAAGACGGCGTTCACCTCCACCTTCGCCAATCCCGACACGATGGGCGGCGAATCTCTTTTGGCCCTTTCAACCCACGATATTCACAGCTCATGATTCAGACAAAACCCATCCATAAAAACTTTGGCCGCAACTTCAGCCCGCTGGCCGTGGGCGTCATCCACTTCGTCGGCATCGGCGGCATCGGGATGAGCGGCATTGCGGAGATTCTCCACCATCTGGGCTATCAGGTGCAGGGCAGCGATCTGGCCGACAATGCGAACGTCAAACGCCTGCGCGAAAAAGGCGTCGCGATTGCCATCGGCCACCGCGCCGAGAATCTGGGTGAGGCGGGCGTGGTCGTCATTTCCTCCGCCGTGAAAAAAGACAATCCCGAAGTAATCGCCGCCCGCGCCGCCATGATCCCCGTCGTGCGCCGCGCCGAAATGCTGGGCGAGCTGATGCGCCTGAAATGGTCGGTGGGTGTCGGCGGCACGCATGGCAAAACAACAACCACCTCTATGGTTGCGACGCTCTTTGACGAGGAAGGCCTTGATCCGACCGTCATCAATGGCGGGATCATCAACGCCTATGGCACCAACGCGCGCCTTGGCAGCGGCGAATGGATGGTTGTCGAGACGGACGAGTCGGATGGCAGCTTCACCAAACTACCCGCCACCATCACCATCGTCACCAACATCGACCCAGAGCATCTCGATCACTATGGCAGCTTCGATGCCGTCCGGCAGGCCTATACCGCCTTTATCGAGAACATTCCCTTTTATGGCTTTGCCGTCCTGTGCCTCGATCATCCCGAAGTCCAAGCCTTGGTTGCAAAGATTCAAGACCGCAAGATCGTCACCTATGGCTTTTCACCGCAAGCCGATGTGCGCGCGATCAATATCGAGGCGAAGCCCGAAGGCTCCACCTTTGATGTTCAGTTCACCGACCGCAAGACAGGCCAAAGTAAAAAGATGGTCGGGTTTCACCTGCCCGTGATTGGTCTGCACAACATCCAAAACATGCTCGCGGCCCTGACGGTCGCTTGGCAGCTTGGCTTCAACGAAGAAGCGATGGGACGCGCGGTTGAAAAGTTCGAAGGCGTCAAACGCCGCTTTACGCGCACCGGCACGGCGGGCGGCATCACCGTTGTGGACGATTACGCGCACCACCCGACCGAGATCGCCACAACGCTCAAAGCCGCCGTTCAGGCCAAGAGCGAAAAAGCCAAGATCATCGCTGTGGTTCAACCCCACCGCTATTCGCGCCTTGCCCATCTGTTCACCGAGTTCTGCACCTGCTTTAACGATGCCGATACCGTGATCGTCGCCGATGTCTATGCTGCGGGCGAACAGCCCATCGAGGGCGCGAACAAGGAATCCCTTGTCACTGGCCTACGCGCCCACGGCCACCGCGAAGTCATGGCCTTGGCCTCGCCTGAGGCGTTAGCCTCCACCGTTGCAGGCCTCGCTCACTCGGGCGACTTCGTCATCTGCCTTGGCGCGGGTGACATCTCCCGCTGGGCGGTTGCGCTTCCGTCCGAGCTTGAAGCTTTGCTGAAGTCGAAGGCATGATGACCTCTTGCACATCCCTTCTCTCCCGCTTGCCTGCCGTGCGCGGCAAGCTGATGGAAAACGCGCCGATGAAGGACCAGACATGGTTTGGCGTCGGCGGACCGGCGGAGGTGCTGTTTAAACCGGAGGATGCGGATGATCTGGCGGTCTTCCTGAAAGGCTGTCCCACCGACGTACCGCTGACGATCCTTGGCGCAGCGTCCAACACCTTGATCCGCGATGGCGGGATTGAAGGCGTTGTCATCAAGCTAGGGCCCGCCTTCGCCAAGATCACGCAAGAGGGCAACTCTCTGATCGCCGGTGCCGCCGCGATGGACATGAACGTCGCCCGCGCCGCGCAGAAAGCAGGACTGTCTGGCCTTGCCTTCCTGTGCGGCATTCCCGGCACGCTCGGCGGAGCCCTGCGCATGAATGCCGGAGCCCATGGCGGCGAAATGAAAGAGATTGTGCGCTCGGTCACCGCACTGGACAGGCTAGGCAACCGGCACACGCTTACAAACGCACAGATGGGCTTTGCCTATCGCAAAAGTGCCGCGCCCTCCGGTATGATCTTTCTGGAAGCCGCCCTTGAGGGCCGCCCCGCCGATCCTGCCGCCATTGAGGCGCGGATGAAGGACATCCAAGCCGCCCGCGCCGCTAGCCAGCCGATCCGCGAGAAAACAGGCGGCTCGACCTTCGCCAATCCCGAAGGAGCCAAGGCGTGGGAGCTGATCGACAAAGCTGGCTGTCGCGGTCTGACGATCGGCGGTGCCATGATGTCCGAGCGACACTGCAACTTTCTGATCAACACGGGCGAGGCCACCGCCGCCGACCTTGAAGCCTTGGGTGAAGAAGTCCGCCGCCGCGTCCTTGAGACATCGGGCATAGACTTACGCTGGGAAATCCGTAGGATAGGAAGACCTTTAGAAGAAACGACCCGCAAAGGATAACGCCCATGGCTCCTACCCCCCAAAAAGTCGCCGTCCTGATGGGAGGCTGGTCCAGCGAGAGGGAAGTCTCCCTCGTCTCCGGCAAAGCGGTCGCAGGAGCCTTGCGTGAACTTGGCCACGAGGTCGCCGAAATCGACGTAAACAAAGACCTTCTTGCGCTGGCAAACCAAATCCTCTCCGCGCCTTTCGGCAAACCCGACATTCTCTTTAACGCGCTGCATGGACGCGGCGGCGAAGACGGCACCTTGCAAGGCTTTCTTGAAATCCTTGGCCTGCCTTATACGCATTCGGGCGTTTTGGCCTCGGCCATCGCGATGGACAAGCCGCTGATGAAAACGGTCGCCAGCGCGGCTGGCGTGCGCTGTGCCCAAGGTGGTCTTGTGAGCAAGCAAGAGGTGGCGGCGCGGTCTTTTCCTATCCCCTATCCCTTTGTCATCAAGCAACCAATGAAGGCTCCAGCGTGGGCGTGTTTCTGGTCAAGGACGAAAGTGACCTTGCGCCGCTTGAAGCCGCA
>JAQUHK010000001.1 GCA_028683655.1 Alphaproteobacteria bacterium | reverse complement strand
CCTTCCCCTCCACGACGCTCTCCCGATCTCGCACCCGTCATGCCTTCGGCCAGCATGCGCCCGTCACGCCCCAGAACCGAGACATGGACCTGCGCAGCGGGCTTCATCTCCATCTGTCCCGACGTGGCAAAAATCTGCACGCCGCCTTCCATCCGCAAAGCGGACAGGTGGACATCGGAGACAAGGAACCATTGACCTGTCAGCAACGCGGGATCGTTGCCAGTTTTCCCGCGCGGCATCGCGGCAAGATAATAAAGACCTTGCTCCAACGTCTCATCGGCAGGCAAGGGCGCGACCAGCGTTTGCTCCTCGTTCGGGGCCTCGCCAAAAACAAGATCGCTTTCGAAAACCTGATGCCCGTGCGTCTTGGCGAAGGTCAGGCTTTCCGACGGAGACAGGTTGATCTGGCGAAACTGCTGCCACGCGCCTGCAAAGGCGGCACGGTCCTTGATCCGATACAGCGTCAGGTGCGTCGCCAGCACATTGATCGAGCGCACGACATGCGCCATGCCCGAATGCAAAAGCTCTGTCTCGCTGGCCGTAGCGTCCTGCTGGCGCACATGGCGGGGCAAGGCGTCCTGTCTTCCGCTGCGCACGAAATCCAGCACCGGCTTGCGATCCGGCACATCAAAGCGAAGTTCATAGGGTTGGACGCGTTTTTGCCGACGGTCCTCGGCGGATGGGTTCATCACCAGATCATAGCGGACCCGATGCTTCAAATTCTGCACGCACAGCTCGTTCGCCGTCAGGCTAAGGTCCGTGACGGACAGCTTTTGCTTCTTGCCGTTAAGCGACACGTCAAGCTGCGAGAGGATCGCGGCGCGGTCTTTGATATCCAAAGGCGAAGCCAATGACAAACAGATTTCTGCCTTGGGGGCTTCGGGATGAACAACGTAGGCCACGACGATTCCATCGTCTGGCGTGCTGGCCTGCGTTGCTGCCGCCTGTACCGATCCCGCTCCGATTGCCATCACACTAAACAGGACGGCCAAAATATATCCCTTGCCCACGAGCCAACTCCTTGCAAAAAAGCTTTCCCTCTCTATCACAAAAAAAAGGGAACTTCATGGCAAAAGAAGGGAGGGAAGTTTTTTACAGGTCCATCCCTTTGGCCTGCATCAGGGCCTTCAAATCAGCCTGAGGACGGGGGCCGTAATGACTGATGATCTCGCTGGCGGCAATCGCGCCCATCCGTCCGCTTGTGGCCATATCCTTGCCGTGGGTCAGCCCGAACAGGAAACCGGCGGCGAACAAGTCGCCTGCGCCGGTCGAATCGACAAGCGTCGCCACCGGCTCGGCCTCGATCGGAAAAGACAGGCTGCCTTGCGCGATAACGGCCCCCTTCTCGCTACGCGTCCCGACGACAAGGCTGCACTGCGCCCGCGCGGCGGTCATGGCTTCATCAAAGGTCGGTACCTGATAAAGGCTCATCAATTCAAACTCGTTAGCGATCAGGATATCCACTTCATCGCGCACAAAAGCAGCAAAAGCCTCCCGATGACGCTCGACACAGAACGTGTCGGACAAGGACAGGGCCAGACGACGCCCCGCGTCATGCGCCATTTTAGCCGCCAGATGAAAGGCCTTTTGGGCTTCCGGCTTGTCGAACAAATAGCCCTCAAGCAAAGTCATCTGGGCATTGGCGATCAATTGGGCATCGATATCGGTCTCGGACAAATCGCCCGCAATCCCGAGATAGGTGTTCATGCTCCGGTGCGCATCCGGTGTCACCAGAATAATAGAGCACCCCGTCGCGGGCCCGCTGGCCGCCGGTACGGTCGGGAAATGGACCCCCGCCGCCCGCATGTCGGCGCGGTACACGCTGCCCAGCTCATCGTCCCTCACCTTGCCGATATAGGTCGGCTTGCCGCCCAGCATCGCGATCCCCGTCACCGTGTTGGCGACGGACCCGCCCGACATCTCGGCTTGGGGCGTGATGGCTTTGTACAGAAAATCCGACCGCGCCTCATCGACCAGCATCATGGCGTTTTTGGTGATGCCGTTCGTTGCCAGAAAGGCCTCGTCACAATCGGCAATAACGTCAACGATAGCGTTGCCAACAGCGCAGACATCGTAAAGAGCAGGAACAGGCTGATCGGGATAAGAACGAATAACCATGAGAAACGTCTCCATAAAACAGGATCGCAGGAAGAAACCAACTCGCACAATAACGCAGAAAGGTTTACCCCACCTTACCGCCCCCCCGAGAAACACAAGCCTCCACCCTCACATGAAGAATAAGAGCCAGCGGCTTGATTTCATGGACCTCTTCAAGTTATCCCCAATATCCACGATTCTCACTGCGGCAATGTTCTTGATTAAAAACCCGTTAACATGCTACAGCTGGAAGGAACAAAGGAGTGCGATCCCTATCAGCCCACATACGATACGGATCAATAAGAAACTCTATCATTTTGAAGGGGGAACAGAATGTTCGGACGCAAGGACATGACGGAAGAAACAGAAGTCGCGCAGGCCCAAGACACAGCAACCCAATCCCCTGCTTCGCCGCGTTCGCCGATGGGCGATGCTGCGCGCATGCCCTCCGCCAGCCCGCTTCCGGGACGTCGCCCCGAACATCGCCGTTCCCACCCCGTTGACCGCGACCGCGGCCTGATGGGCGGTGAAGACCGCAAGCTGACCGTCGGCAAGGGCCTGTCCCTGACCGGTGAGATCTCGGCTTGCGACATTCTGGTCGTCGAAGGCAAGGTCGAAGCCAAGCTGTCCGACGGCAAGCTTCTTGAAATCACCGAATCGGGCCAGTTCCGTGGCACCGTCGAAATCGAGAATGCTGATATTGCCGGCCGTTACGATGGTGAGCTGACCGTCCATGGCCGCCTAACCATTCGCGGCACGGGCCGGATCACGGGCATCATCAAATACGGCGAGCTTGAAGTCAACGCGGGCGGCCAAATCATTGGCGAGATGCAGGTTGTCGGCGGTGGCGCCGCCAGTGCCAGCGGCTCGTCAGCCCCCAGCTTCAAGAGCGCGGCCAAGTTTACCGCCGCAACGGAAGAAGACGAAGATAACGCCCTCTTCTCACGCAAGACGGCCAGCAACGGCTAACAGCTCCAAAAGTTCCATGCAGGACAAAAACGGCGACTTCTTTTAACAGAGTCGCCGTTTTTGCTGTTTTCTCTCTTTTTCTTGCCCCGTTAACCACAAAAGCCGATGCAACTAATGCAATGGGTTCACGCTTTCGAGTAGAATAGGCAGATGCAAAACGTCTCCCAATTGTCAGTTGAAGAGCTTCTCTTTCAGGCCCGCCGCGCCGGTGAAGGCTCAAACGAAACCCCCGCCAATCTCGGAGAGGCTCTTGCTTATGCCGAAGAAGCCGCCAGACGAGACTCTGCCGACGGGTATCACGAAATCACGCGCATCGTCGGATCGGCTTGTATCGCAACGGAAGACTTAACCCTTAAAGAACAATATGCCGCCTATCTGATCGGTTGCTGCGATCCGGATACCATCTTACGGCACAAACGCGGCGATACCGCCTATAATGTCGCATCGGTCTGCGCGTATATGACCGACACGCTAACAGCCTGCGGCGACTCCACTGAAGCCGATACCTACCGCAATCAAGCCGAGAGCTACTACCATATCGCCCTCACCCTTGAATCCTTCGCCCCATCTCCAGCCAACCACCAAGCCGCTCAGGCCAGCCGTGACGATGTCAACCGCCTGTGCCCCGTCCCCAAGCCACACCCCCATCCTCCGACAAAACAATCCAACCGCCTCCCCGCAAAAACCTATATTCTCCAGTAAACAATCTAATTCCTTTATAAGAAGAGTTATTTCCGGCTCGGTCCTTAGAAGCTACAGAGCCGTGTTCGACTATCGTGGCTCTTTCGTTTTCAGATAGCAGGCCAGCTCTATGGCTGCATCAACCTCCACTTCACTGTCGTCAGTGTATCCCACGCCCCCCAAGAACCTGTGGCCGTCAATGGATTTTCATGGGCAGTAATGGACCTGGGTGTCAGTATGTCGTCGTCAAACCAACGCTTTTGGATGTTAATGGATGTCTTTGGAAAGGGTGATGGTGGACGTAAGGGGAAAAAGATTGCCCCCCAATGTCTTTATCAAACTCATAAAATGGGGTGCGATTATTGAAGAAATCAGAAGCTTTTCAAGCTATTTTGGCCTCGACGACAAAGTACTACTCGATCCCCAAATTGAGGGCCAAACGACAAATTTTAACGATTGGCTGTTTGAGAAAGTAATTAGGTTACTCAAAATTGTGGTAACCTTCTCCGAAAATAACTCGTTGCATGAAGGAGTGTTTGATTATGTGGTTGCCAAATATATTTCGGCGGAATAAAGCCCAACCGACAAAGCTGTTCATTGATCAAGAGCAAGTTGCATTCTGTAACGATCTCCGCGAAGAGTTTGAAAACAACAAAGGTTCTACGTTTGATAAACTTACGCGTCGCCTGTACTCCAGCGAAAATGCCCCAGCATTACGCAATACATTCAAAGAACTTGCTTTACGCTGGCATGAAGATGACCCAGAGGCAGCAAAAGCCGCTGTCGAAAAAGCAAAACAATATGCTGGTTGGGATAGAACTTCGCTTACCCTAAGGGCTACTGAGAAGCACGGCTTTGTTCCCAGCAGCGGAAGATTTCCTGATAGCGTGTTAGACGAGATCACGCGAGAAACTTTTCTCTACAAAGTCGCGCAAGAAACTTTGAATCTGATGGTGCCAAGCCGAAATACAACTCAGCCCCAATCGAATTCTTCCTTGGAGAAGAAAGGCTTTGGCACATAATTCATTTATAGGTCTCTCCCCCCCGCCCCATCCTTTGGGAGAGAGCCATTGTTTTGTGTGGCCACCTGCCGGAGGCCTCGCTATGATAACCTCAACCCCCGCCCCATCCTTTGGGGGAGAGCCACATATTTTAGGAAGGTAGATGGTGGAGCCAAGGGGGATCGAACCCCTGACCTCAACAATGCCATTGTTGCGCTCTCCCAGCTGAGCTATGGCCCCACACGTCGAGGTGAAGCGGTAAATTACTCACTCCGGCGCGAAATACAAGCGCAAAATGCCATCTTCGCCGCAAGCGAAGCACTTTTTTGTGGAGAAGCGAGTTTAGCCCCCTCTTTTACGCCTGCGTATCGACTTTGTGGGCGGTGGGACCGCCTTTGGCGACGGCGACCATGGCTTCGCGCAGGAGGCGATCATGGATCATATAGCCTTCTTGTAAGACCTGAACGATCTGACCTGCGGGTTTGGAGGGATCGTCGATCTCCATCATCACTTGATGATAATGCGGATCAAAGACCTCGCCGAGGGGGCTTATTTTCTTGATCCCGAAGCGTTCGAAGGCGGCCAAAAGCTGGCGCTCGGTCGCCTCGACGCCGGTGACAAGGTTCTTCAGCGTATCGCCGTCTGCGCCGTCCTTGGGCACGGCGTCCAGCGCGCGGCGGAAATTGTCGGCAACGACCAGCATCTCCTTCGCGAAAGAGCCCAGCGCGAACTTTTGAGCGTCTTCGACTTCTTTCTTCATGCGGCGGCGGGTATTTTCTGTCTCAGCCATCGCGCGGAGAATCTGGTCCTTCAGCTTGCCGATCTCGGTTTGCGCCTGCTCTAGCGCGTCTTCAGCCCCGTCTTTTTCGGTTTCGGCCGTGTTTTCAGTCGCCTGAGCGGTTTCTTGAGCTGTTTCGGGTACGAGGGTCTCGGTTTCACTGGTCATTTTCTATCCTGACATCATCATAAACGTGGGTCGGAAGATATATAGGGCCCTGACGCGCTGGCTTCAAGCCCTCCCTTTTCCCCAAGCGAAGAGCAAAACCTCGCAGGTATAACCGGAAAATTTAGCAAAATCACGCATGAAACTATTAAAACCCCTTCTTTTTGGGCTCGTTATCGGTCACACTTGATCTTGTAGGACGCTTTTTCACCTTTGCATCAGGGAGGGGACCAATGACAGCACGAATGACAACCCGCGCAGGCAAGGGAGAAGGCGTTAAAAAAGAGATTACCGGCGAAGGGGCTTCGCCCTCCTCTTGCTATGTCGCCACAGTCACAATGGCGAATGGCAGAAAACCACCAAAGACAAGAACTTTTGCTTTTCAGGGACAAGTCCCCCCTACCGAACGCTTTCCTGAGCTCACGCAAGGCACCGTCATCTGCATCCGGCGGGCTGATTACAGACCAGCGTAAGGGGCCACGTAAAACCTTCAAAATCCCCCTAAAGGGAGCCTTCGGGCTCCCTTTTTTACTTTCAAAAGGCCTCTTTTGAGGGTTTTTGTGTTATAAGAAGGGGCCTTTTTATTTTGGAGATTATGATGACACGTTACATTGAAGAACTGGGGATATCCCCTATCACCACGCCTTTTCATGCCTTTCTTTTAAAGAACCGCCCCGCAGACTCTACAGAGCTACCGACGCATATGGCCATCATAGAAGGCAAGGAAGTTCCTTTTGACCTCTGGATTGAGGATAAAACAAATATGGGGCTCTTAGAGAAAATCAACGAGGTAAAAGGTAGCTTTACCGTCATTTCGCTCCCACAAAGCAAAGCCATTCACTCCATCGGCCTTAACCCTGCCCTTAATAACGCCCCGCCGCCACGCGCTTTCCGGCATACCCTTGGCGTTTTGGGAATTTAAAGGCACAAACTTAACTTTCGCAAAAAAATGCTTTCATGCTTTTTTTATGATAAAATGAACGCAAGCTATTAGGACACTGCCATTTTAAGGAGAGTTTTCATGAAAGAAACTACATTTGTTACTTCATCTGATATTAAAGAGATGAGCAAACCTTACACAATACTCCTTATGAGCAATCGCCCTACTCACTCAAGACTTGGCGCAGATTACTGCACAGCAACGGTCAATGGAAAAACGGTTCATTACGATATGGCTGTAAAAGGGACATCAGCCTTCGACGCAGTAAGAAAAGCAATGGAGCATACCTCTGGTGAAAAGCCTCCTTTCTCCCAGATAATGATGCGTCCTTCTGATGAAATTGAACTGCATGAACGAAAAGTAGATCCAATTTGGTCCATGCCTTTACCAGTTTTTTCCTTTTCGGGGCTAGGGCTTCCCTTTTTTATCAAACAACCCCATGTTCTTTACAACAAACTTTCTTCAACGCCTGCCGGCGAACCAACGACAGTTCCAACGGAAACACCCTATCGTCCCGGCGATTTGTCAGGACTGGCGACGGTCGCGGCGAAGGCTTATACAAAGGGATAAAGGTCTTTTCTTCGCGCAACAAAAAAGGGAGCCTTTCGGCTCCCTTTTCTTTGGAGACAGTCCCCAGAGCTTAACGCTTGGAGAACTGGAACCGCTTACGGGCCTTGGCGCGGCCATATTTCTTACGTTCGACAACGCGCGAATCGCGGGTGAGGAACTTGGCAACCTTCAACACGGGGCGAAGATCGGGTTCGAAATAGGTCAGGGCCTTGGAAATGCCGTGCTTGACGGCACCGGCTTGTCCCGACAGACCGCCGCCCATGACGGTGCAGACAACGTCGAACTGGCCAACGCGATCCACAACCGCGAAAGGCTGGTTAACAATCATTTGCAGAACGGGACGCGCGAAATAGGTCGTGATGTCCTTGCCGTTCACCGTGATCTTGCCCTTACCCGGCATGATCCACACGCGGGCGACAGCGTCTTTACGCTTGCCGGTGGCATAGGAACGGCCCTTGGCATCGACCTTGCGCTCATACTTGACGACAATCTCGGCGACAGGCGCGGCAGCAACAGGTGCAGCAGCTTCAGGCGCGGCGACGGAGGCTTCCTTCACGGCAGCCTTGATCCCAGAAAGAGAAGATTTACGAGTCGTGGCCATGATGATTAGTTCCTTTTGTTCTTGCGATTGGCGGCAGCGAAGTCGATCGCCGTCGGGTTCTGGGCCGCATGAGGATGCTCGGCGCCCGCATAAACCTTGAGATTGCCCATCTGGCGACGACCAAGCGGGCCGCGCGGCAACATGCGCTCGACAGCCTTTTCAATGACGCGTTCAGGATACTTGCCCGCAAGGATCGCGGCGCGTGTACGGCTCTTGATGCCGCCAGCGTAACCGGTATGCCAGAAGAACTCCTTCTCAGTCGCCTTCTTGCCCGTCATCGCGACCTTGTCGGCGTTGATGACGATGACATTGTCGCCACAATCGACAGACGGTGTGAAGATCGGCTTTTTCTTGCCGCGCAACGTCATGGCGATTTCAGCCGCCAAACGACCCAAGATGACGCCGTCCGCGTCAAAAAGAACCCAATTCTTGTCCTGTTCACCGTGCTTGGCGGCATAGCTTTGCGTTTGAACGCTACGCTTGGACAGCTTGATCTTTCCAGCCATAGGAATACCCTTTCAATCTGACGACCCTGTTCTTTGCCCGCACCTTGGGCGAAGAGGCCGTAATAACGAAGGGTGGTTGTACGCAGAGGACGGGACGGAGTCAACAGAAACCCGTGTCCACGGCAGAAAATAGTTGTGGTATCCTATTACCGCTTCTTTTGGGCCTGATAGGTCGCCAGACGGGCCTGCCCCCTTTTGGCCAGATAGCTCAGCCCATAGCCCGCATAAATCAGCCATAAAAAGGGATGGAAATAGCTGGCCCCGTAATGGTCATGGATATAGCGGATCGAATCCTTCATCTTTTGCTTATCATCGGCCAGCGAAGCCGCCCCACCCAGCAGGCAGGGAACCGTCAGATCGGGCCTGAAATAGATATGGCCGCCCCGCTCTTTAAAGCGCAGCAGAAAGTCCGCATCCTCGCTGTGGTAAAGATAGGCCGGATCGAACCCGCCCATGGCGATAAAATCCGCTTTGAGCATCACCATGAAATGGCGGCTGATTGCGGGCATTCGGACCGTGTGCGACGGCAAAGCCTTTTTGTGCAGGTCCAGATGCAGTTTGGGGAAATGCTTGGCCAGCCGCAGGACCGAGACGATAAGACCCTCTGGCGTCAGGATCGGGCGACGCGAACAGGCGATTTCAGTGCCCTGCCCATCCACAAGACGCACGCCGAGGACGAAAGGCTTTTTAAAAGCCTCTTCGTTCTCGCCCAGCGCAGCGATGATCCCGTCAGGCAGGCGGCAAAACGGGCTTAAAAACAACAAATGATCCCCCGAAGCCACACGGGCTCCGAGATTACAGCCTCGCGCAAAACCAACATCGCCATGCCCCGTCATCAAGCGCACATGGGGGGCGTCTTTAAAACGCGCCGTCAGGGCGGCCTCGACCTCCGGCGGATTGCCATTATTAACCAAGACAAGCTCGACCGCTCCTTTTTGAGCCAAAACGGACTCGATCGCGCGGTCAAGGGCTGGCCCCGTATGGCGCGTCACCATGATAACGGAAACAAGATTCTGCGCAGTCATTGACAGAAGGCACCTTTCTTTCGATAAAAGAGGGCAACAAGCGTTTGATGGCTCCTAGAAAGCCTACAGCAAATACAAATCGTCATTCCGGACAAGTGCCGAAGCCCGTGAGGGCTGAGGTGCGCAGATCCGGAATCCAGTGAATGTTTCAGAGTAAAACTGGATTCCGGATTAAACTTTCTTTCGCCGCTAAGCAGCGTCGAAGAGAAAGTTTCTCCGGAAAGACGAAAACTTCTTTCCGTTGTCGTCCTCATGATCTTATTTATGCAACATTCCACAAAAAACGGTAAAAGTCACCTATACGCTACCCCTTCACTCTCCTTGAAAGGAAAGAAGTCCCCATGACTCCAGAACGCTTCCTCCTTTTCGGGATTAGTAGTCCGGTGGGGCAAGCCTTGCAGGCTTTGACTCAAACAGACGCATGGCCGGTTTCGTGGACGCTCTGCGCGCCAAGCCGCGCGGCGTGCGATATTGCCAATCCGGCCCAGCTGCGCGGCTTCATTCAGGATACGGCACCCTCACTTATTCTCAACGCCGCCGAAATGAGCGACATCGCCAAGGCCGAAGCCAACGAAGCGGCGGCCATGGCGGTCAATTTTCATGCGCCAGCCCAAATGGCGGCGCAAGCTTCGGTCCTTGATGTGCCGATGATCCAGCTTTCGACCGATCTTGTCTTCGATGGCCGCCAAGCCGCGCCCTATACCCCCGACGACAAGATGAACCCGCTCTCCACCTATGGCGGCAGCAAAATGATGGGCGAGGAAGCCCTGCGCCACGAGCTGGCATGGCATGTCATTGTGCGCAGCTCTGGCGTTTTCAGTGCTGTGAAGGCACCGCAAAATCCGCTGACGCGCTTGCTGGGCCAACTTGACGGCGAAGGGCCGCTGCGGTTGCCTGTGGACAGGTTCTTTGCCCCAACTTATGCGCCTGATCTGGCCCGCGCTCTTGTGCATATCGCCCAAGAGCTTCTGGGCGGAAAAGTGGATGGGTTCGGCACCTATCACTTCTGTGGGACACCTGCCCTTTCCGTCTATGATTTCGGCTGTACTGTGCGCGATATTTATGCCATTCGAACAGGACGAGGCCCGACGCTGACCGCCACCATGAGCAGCGAGATCGACTCGCCGCTGCGCGACCCCTTGCGCACCGCGCTTGATTGCCGCAAAACACAGGAACGTTATGGCCTCGCCCAGCCCGACTGGCACGAAGGGCTGGGGGAGGCGATTGCCGCCCGTCAAAACACAAAGGATAAATGACAAATTCCCTTTGAGGTTAGCCCCAATTCTTGATGTCTGAGAGGTACAATGCTCCTGCCGACGCTCTTCTTTATCACGCTCGCTGCGGCCTGCACCTGTCATCTTTTGACTTTGCGGGTGCGCCGCTATCTTCTGGCCAAGCAGGTCATGGACACGCCCAACGAGCGCAGTATGCACAGCGTGCCTGTGCCGCGCGGGGGCGGCCTTGCGGTTGTGGCTACGATTGGGGCGGGGCTTCTTTTGCTGATCGACACAACCTCGCTGGAGCCAACCCTGCTGCTCTTGGCCGCGCTTGCGTTGCTTGTCACCATTTCATGGATGGATGACCGAAGGAGTTTGGGCGCGGGCATTCGGCTTGCCACCCACCTGCTCGCCGCGCTGATCGGCAGTTTTGCCCTTGATTCCCTTGGCGGCGATCAGGCGATGGTCTTGGGCGGTGCCCTGCCCTTTTGGCTTGATCGCCTTGTCATGATCCTAGGCTGGGGCTGGTTTATGAATCTCACGAACTTCATGGACGGCATCGACGGCATCACGGGCATGCAAACGGCTTGCTGCGCGGCGGGGGTTGGCCTCCTCCTCTATCCCCTTTCTTCGGGCGAGATGATCTTTCCCCTTCTTCTTGCCGCACTGGTATGCGGCGCGGCTCTTGGTTTCCTTAAAATGAACTGGCACCCCGCGCAAATCTTCCTTGGCGATGTGGGCAGCGTGCCGCTTGGTTTTGTGATCGGCTTTCTGTTGCTCAAACTGGCTTGCGCCGGACACCTCATCCCCGCCCTTCTTATCCCGCTT
Organism: Alphaproteobacteria bacterium; assembly: GCA_028683655.1. GTDB lineage: Bacteria > Pseudomonadota > Alphaproteobacteria > UBA9219 > UBA9219 > UBA8914. The sequence continues at coordinate 67,956 of JAQUHK010000001.1, read as the reverse complement.
TATTATCTGGCGGATAGCGGGATCACGATCACCCGCCGCGCCCTGCGCCGCGAGAAAATATGGCAGCCCCACCGCACCCACTTTTATCAGCGCGCCACGAGCGGCACCGGATCGCCGGTGCCCGTTGTTCTGTGGATTGCGGCGGGAAATGTTTTTTTGTTAGGCAGCGCCTATGGCGCCATGAGAAACCCTTGGCTTGGCCTTGCCCTTGGTGTAGGAGTCCTTGGCCTTCTTTTGGCGAAACTGAGTCTTCTTGCCGGAACAAATAAATCATCATGAAACTGCCCCTTCCCCGCCTGAACCGTTTTGGCCTTGCGCTTGCGCACGATATCGTTATGGCCGCTTTGGCTTATTTGCTGGCCCTTTACCTGCGCGTCGGGGACGATATCGTCACCACGCCTGTCAGCCTGATTCTCGCCGGTGGCGGCTTGTTTACCGTGACTTGCACCGTTGTCTTTCTGGCCAGCGGCCTTTATCGCGGCATCTGGGCCTTTTCGTCCGTCAGCGATTTGAAGCGCATTTTCCAAGCCGTATCCATCGCCGTTGTCGCCTTCACCATGGTCGCCTTTTTCGTCATGCGGCTTGAGGGCGTGCCCCGCACGCTGCCCGTCATCGTCTGGTTTATCCTGCTCGCCTTTCTGGGCGGCTCGCGCCTGTTCCTGCGCCTTTTGCGTGAGCGTCGCCTTTCTGCCCTTTGGGAGAAATCGGGCGGCGGGCGCGTCAATGTCCTGTTGGTCGGCGCGGGCGACGAGGCCGACCTGTTCATCCGCGCGGTGGCCAGCAACCCGCAGGCCCCTTTCCGCATCGTCGGGATCATCGGTGAAAACGACAAGCGCGTAGGCCGCAATGTGCATAGCATCAAGGTACTGGGCACCGTCGCCGAGCTTGCCGACATTATCGAGAAACTGCGCGAGAAGAACATGGCCCCCAGCCGCCTTGTCATCACGCGCTCGACCACGCGCATGAATGCGGCCATGATGGCCACCCTCTTGGATCAATGCACAACGCTGGGGCTTAAACTCTCGCGCCTTCCTGCCCTGACCGAGCTGCAAAACGATGTGCGCAGCGCAAGGCTGCCCGATCAGCCGCTGGCTCTGGAAGACCTTTTGGGCCGCCCTGAAACCATCTTGAACCGCGAGGCGATCACCAAGCTGATTACGGGCAAGCGCGTGCTGATTACGGGCGCGGGCGGCACCATCGGCTCCGAACTCGTGCGCCAGATTGCCGCGCTGGCTCCAGCGCATATGACCGTGCTCGATCTGTGCGAGTTCAACCTTTACAAGATCGAGATGGAGCTGACCGAAAGCTTTCCGCTGGTCAGCAAACGCGCCTATCTGGCCGACGTGCGCGACCGCACGCGCCTTGTCCAGATTTTCAAGGATGAAAAACCGGAGCTAGTCTTTCACGCTGCCGCCATCAAGCATGTGCCCATCGCCGAATTCAACGCCCGCGAAGCCATTTTGACCAACGCCGTCGGCACGCATATCGTCGCGGATTGCGCGGCCCAGTCGGGCGCGGAGGCGATGCTGATGATCTCCACCGACAAGGCGGTTTACCCCACCAACGTCATGGGCGCGACCAAGCGGCTGGCCGAGATGTATATTCAGGCCCTCGACATTCTCTCTCCCGCCTCGCGCTTTGTCACCGTGCGCTTTGGCAATGTGCTGGGCTCCACCGGCTCGGTCGTGCCGCGTTTTCAAGACCAGCTGGCCAAAGGCGGGCCCATCACCGTCACGCATCCCGACATTACCCGCTATTTCATGACGGTTCGCGAGGCGGTGGAGCTCGTGCTACAAGCCATGGCGTTTGGAATCCAGCCCAGCGAGGTGCGCGGCAAAGTCATGGTTCTGGACATGGGCCAGCCCGTAAAAATCGTCGATCTGGCGCGGCAGATGATCCGCCTTGCCGGCCTGCGCCCCGATGAGGATATCAAGATCGAGTTCACAGGCCTGCGTCCGGGTGAAAAGCTGTATGAGGAGTTGTTCTCGCCGTCCGAGGAGCTGATTCACGCGGGCGTTGACGGCGTGTTTCTGGCCAAATCACCGACGGTCGAGCTGCCCCAGCTTCAGCAATCCATCAACAATTTTGCCACCCTGCTCCAAGCCGGCATGACCGAAACCGCCGCCATCGCCCGCCTTGAAGAGCTCGTCCCTGAGTTTAAGAGGGGATAATCCCTCTCTTGCCCTCTCCCCCTGCGGGAGAGGTTGCAAAATCTTAGGCTTGCCGCTTGGCAAGTCTTAGATTTTGCTGGTGAGGGGGTAAAAGAGGCCGCTGGGTCTTACCCCCACTCTTGCAAAATCTAAGACTTACTTCGTAAGCCTAAGATTTTGCTTTCTCCCCCGCCAGGGGGGAGAAGTTTATAGGCCCACCACCAACCTCCTTTCGTGAAAGTAATGAAACAGGTTTTCTTGCAGGGTGCGAGGATGTATAAGACGCGCTAACGGATCGCCATGAGCACCGGCTCATGGTTAACGCCCTCAACCAGCACGGAGCCGCCCATGCCTATGACCGAAGCCGACAAGAAGTTCCTTTCTCTGGCCGTCGCACAAGCTCAAAAAGGCCTTTCGGAAGGTGGCATTCCCATCGGTGCGGTTTTGGTGCGCGGCGATGAGGTCATCGGCGCAGGGCACAACCAGCGCGTTCAAAAAGACAATCCCATCCTGCACGGCGAAATGGACGCTTTCTTTAACGCGGGCCGCCAGCGCACCTATAAGGACACCACGCTTTATACCACCCTGTCGCCCTGCATGATGTGTTCGGGCACCACGGTCCAGTTCGGCATTCCCCGCGTCGTGATCGGCGAAAACACCACCTTTGGCGGCAACGAAGAGTTCCTGAAATCGCGTGGCGTCGATGTTGTGATCGCGAACGATCCCACCTGTATCGCCATGATGGAGCAATTCATCAAGGACAAGCCCGAGCTTTGGAATGAAGATATTATGGTCGATTGACACTACCAAAGGCGCGGATCAAACCGCGCCTTTTACCTATCTAACCCAATTTATTTGAGTGAATAATTTAAAGCATACAGGACAGCATGAACAAGCCACTTAAAAATACATCAACGGCACAGTGCGGCATCAAAAACGCAGGACCCTTTATCTGCTTCGTCGCCACCTCGACCAATGAAAAGCTGGAACATTATAACGCCATCGCCCGCGCGAATAATGTGCCTATACTTTATTTAAGCCTGAACACCATTCTCGCCGCCTATCACGCCGCGCCGGAAGATACGGGCAGCCGCGTTGAAAACAGCCTTCAAAAAACACGCGCGATCAAAGACAAGGTCAGCGAGTTCCAGACCAACCCTGCTTATCAAAAACTGATTAAAGAAGTCTGTGCCGATTACGCTCTGTCCTTCATTCCGAACAATATCCTTTTTATGGGCGAAGACAGCACGCTTGAGGTCCCCAAAGAAGTTTGGGACATCCTGCGCAAAAAACATGTGCCTTTGGTCCCCGAAGAGGTTCTGAACAGTGCCGACAACCATGGTAAGAACGCCGGTCCGGGCGCAGAAACAGGCCCGATCATCGCAGCGGTCAGCATAGAGAACTTTGTGAATTGGATTCGCACCTCGGCCCTTGAATCGGGATACAAACCCAAAGATATTATCGAGCTTATTGACCAAGTCGCCGCTTCCTTTTACAGGCTGGGCACAGCCGTTGAGGCAGGTCCGACCAAACTGGATCTATCCGTTCCCCTTCATTTGGCCACAAATGGCAACCTTAAAAAGCCCTTTCTCCTCGACCCCAGCCAAATCAATCTTACCGCTGAGTTTTTATCCGCTCCAGCTTTTAACGGCACCCCGAACATCAAGAAATTTGAAGAATTCCTGACGGGCCACAGCGTGCGCCGCGCGTTGGTTATGACCATGTACGAACATTTAACGGGCCTTCCTGCCGACGCACCACGTGCCCCTATTTCCCTTAAACGCCAGAAAGTGGATATAGGCTCATTCCGTGTTTACGAAGCCAAAAAACCACCCGTGCCGCGCCTCCTTCCCAAGAACGCACCACCACGGGCGCGTATGATTCAGGCGATTAACCCTTTGGCTGCTTATGAAAAAGCCGATGCCCGTATTTTTTATCCGCTGACGGGCCTGTCCCCGCGCGAACAATTGCAAATGGGGTTTCAACTTTTGGCCACGGCCACGGTGCGCGATTTTGAAGCCGCAGAAATGAGCAAACCCCTGATCGTGCTGGATGACGGAAGCTGGACCCAAAAGCTCGACCTTTTGACCTATCTCGCCAATATGGGCATGGCCAAACGATATGTCCGCCAGCCCTTTTTTGACAGAAAGCCACTTAAACTCAACGCAAAATGTGAGCATCTCGCTTTCAGTGATATGCACATCGTGCGCGGCAAAAAACTGGGCGATATGGAAGCCGCCGCCAAAGAGATTCTGGCCCACAGCCTGCGTGATTACCGGCACTTTAACGCCCACCACACCCTGAACACCCAGTGCAATCAGGGCGGCATAGATCCCGTTCAGAACCTTCTAACCCTCGCGGCCTTTACCTCGGCCAGCAACGACAATCTTGTCAACCTGACCTTCCTTCGGGAACTGGCTAACTACGCCGCACAAAACGGCCATGCCATTAGCTCCGGCGGCGGTGACAAGCACGCCATGGGGGCCTATCACATGACCTATCGGCAAGCAAACGGCGTCCATTCCATCTGTACCAGCACACCGCCCTTGGTGGCCTCTGAAACAGAAAATAGCGAGATTCCGCCCTGTGATTCATGGTCACTTGTGTCCGATCTCTATACAAGGACGGTCGATATTGTGCATCCCTGTCACGCCGTCGTCTGTGCGGCTGGCGGCAAGGGTTCCGCTGTCGAGCAAACCGCTGTTCACCTTCTGCACGCGCTTGTTCCCGATCTGATGCAGCAAACGCATATGATCTATTGGAACGGGGACATTCACCAGCCTCAAGGCCGTGGCCCCAACGCTTTTCACGAGCCTTTTATGCGGGCCTTTTTGGGTGATAGAGAAGCCGACAAGCTTCTTAATACGGCCCATGATGGCCGGAAGCAAAAAGGCTTCGTCCATGCCGCCGCCACCGTTGGCGGCGCGATCAGCATCATCGAGCAAATCCACGCCACGCTGCCCAAGCCGTTAACCCACTTCCGGCTGGGCTGATTACGGGCGGGGATAGAACAAAAAGCCTTTTCTTTTTCTGCGGGAAGGTCTTGCATTTCTGCGCCCCCACCCCCATATAGAAACGGTTGCGCGAAAGCCGTGGGGAGACCCTGTGGCCACGCGGCCTTTTGTCTTTGGATCGAGGTTTTCCTGTTATGCTCACCGCTTTGGCTCGCAAGTTTTTTGGCACGCACAATGACCGCGTTCTCCGTTCCCAAGATTTGACCGTTGCGACCATCAATGCGCTGGAAGCGCAGTTTATCAAGCTGACCGACGAGGAGCTTCGCGCCAAAACAACGGAGTTCAAGGATCGGTTAGCCAAGGGCGAGACGCTGGACGATTTGCTGCCCGAAGCTTTTGCCACGGTGCGCGAAACGGCCAAGCGTGTGATGGGCCAGCGTCATTTCGACGTCCAGCTGCGCGGCGGCATGGTCTTGCACAGCGGCAAGATCGCCGAGATGAAGACGGGCGAAGGCAAGACGCTGGTCGCCACCCTGCCCGTTTATCTCAACGCGCTGACCGGCAAGGGCGTGCATGTTGTCACCGTCAACGATTATCTGGCCAAACGCGACAGCAATTGGATGAGCCGCATCTATGGCTTTTTGGGGATGACCACCGATTGCATCATTCACGGCCTGACCGACGAAGAGCGCAAGGCCGCCTATGCCGCCGACATTACCTATGGCACCAATAACGAGTTCGGCTTTGACTATCTGCGCGATAATATGAAGTTCCGCGCCGAAGAGCTGTGCCAGCGTCCCTTCAACTTCGCCATCGTGGACGAGGTGGACAGCATTCTGATCGACGAGGCGCGTACCCCGCTGATTATCTCTGGCCCCGCCGAAGATTCCTCTGACCTTTACCAGAAGATCGACGCGCTAGTCCCGCTTTTGGCCAAGGAAGATTATGAAGCCGACGAAAAAGCCAAGACGGCGACGCTGACCGAACAAGGCAACGAAACGATTGAACGGCTTTTGGGCGAAGCGGGTTTGCTCACGCCCGGAGGCGGACTGTACGATGCCCAGAACATCACCGTTGTACATCACGTCAATCAGGCCCTTCGCGCCCACAAGATGTTCACCAAGGACGTGGACTATATCGTCAAGGACGACAAGGTCATCATCATCGACGAGTTCACGGGCCGCATGATGGATGGCCGCCGCTTCTCCGACGGGCTGCATCAGGCCCTTGAAGCCAAAGAGCGTGTCTCAATCCAGCGCGAGAACCAGACGCTGGCCTCTATCACGTTCCAGAACTATTTCCGCCTCTATCCCAAACTGGCAGGCATGACAGGCACGGCCATGACCGAAGCAGCCGAGTTTGCGGAGATTTACGGGCTTGAGGTCGTCGAAATGCCGACCAACGTCCCCGCCGCCCGACTCGACATGGAAGACGAGGTTTACGGCACGCTAACCGAAAAATACAACGCGATCGTTGAGCGCGTCATGGACTGCCAAAAGCGCGGCCAGCCAGTTCTGGTCGGCACCGTGTCGATTGAGAAGTCGGAGATTCTCTCTGAGCTGATGAAAAAGCGCGGCGTCAGGCACAGCGTGCTCAATGCCCGCTATCACGAACAAGAAGCCACCATCATCGCGCAGGCCGGACGCTCTGGCGCGGTGACCATCGCAACCAACATGGCCGGTCGCGGCACCGACATCCAGATGGGCGGCAACTTTGATATGCGCGTCGAGCAAGAGCTTTCGTCCATCACCGATGAAACCGAACGCGCCCGCCAGATTGAAGCAATCCGCGCCGATATCGCCGCCGATGCGATTCTTGCCCGCAAGGCTGGCGGTTTGTTCGTGATCGGCACCGAACGGCACGAATCCCGCCGCATCGACAATCAGCTGCGTGGCCGCTCTGGGCGTCAGGGCGATCCGGGTGCCTCGATGTTCTATCTCTCGCTAGAAGATGATTTGATGCGCATCTTTGGCTCTGAGCGCATGGAAGGCGTTCTGGCCAAGCTGGGGCTGCGCAACGGCGAGAAAATCGCCCACCCATGGATCAGCACCGCGCTTGAAAAAGCCCAGCAAAAGGTTGAAGCCCGCAACTTCGACATTCGTAAAAACCTGCTGAAGTTCGACAATGTCATGAACGACCAGCGCAAGGTGATTTACGAACAGCGCAAGATGATCATGGAAACGGAAAATGTTTCCGACACCATCCGCGAGCTGCGCGAGGACATCATTCACGCCATGGTCGTCAAGGCCATTCCGCCCCACTCCTATCCCGAGCAATGGGACATGGAGGGGCTGAAAAACCGCGTGCAGGAAGTCCTGAACCTCGACCTGCCAATCCTTCGGTGGGGCAAGGAAGAAGGCATTGCCGAAAGAGAAATCGAAGAGCGCTTGCAAAAAGCGGCCAAGGACGTCATGGACACCAAAGAAGCCTTGGTGGGGCCAGAGCGCATGGCAACCGCCGAAAAAGCCGCCCTGCTCGGTCTTTTGGACATTGCGTGGAAGGATCACTTGCTCGCCCTTGACCAGCTGCGCCAAGGCATCCATCTGCGCGGCTATGGCCAGCGCGACCCATTCAACGAATATAGCCGCGAGGCGTTCGATCTGTTCCACATGATGCTGGACGATGTGCGCGAAAAGGTCACTCGTGCCCTAATGCATATCGAGATCCGCATGCCGACGCTGGAGGAATATGTTGCGGCACGTCAGCAGCAGGAAATGCACGAACTGCACGCCGACTCGCCCGATGCGCCAACCGAGGAGCAGGCTCACGCCGCTGCCGCAAGCTATCGCCTCGCCCCAACGCGCGCCGCCTTCGATCCTCAGAATGCCGACACGTGGGGCAACACCCCGCGCAACGCCCCCTGCCCCTGCGGCTCCGGAAAAAAGTACAAACACTGTCACGGCGCAGCGGGGTAAAGCATTAAGCCAAAACCATGTGATATGCTCCACAAATAAAACGGCTCACGCACGGCAAAAACCATACACAATCGTGAAGCCCCGAAGCAGTTGGGCGGTACATAGACGGGGTAGGATTGGCTCCTATTTATTGGCTGTTGTACAGCTATTGCCATTAATCAAAATCTTGGCACTTGATCCAATGTTTTGACAGGAAAGAATGGCAACGCCAAGATCACCAGTGAACCCCGTATAAACACGCGTTCCAGCAAACATACGCCTGACGTCTCCGCATTGTTTGCTTGTTTTTTTCCCAACCGCCATTGTGCTGCCATCTGGAAGGATACATTGGGTTTCTTTGCACATGTACTGATCTTCATAAACTCTGAATTTTTTACCCATGTTGCAACGATATTTCATCGAGCCGATTGTACCCTCCGGACAGCCATCTTCAACCCAAGTGGTTCCACTTAAATGATCGCCGCAGAACTCGGCTTCTTTACAGGTGTTGGTCACCGTCACAATACGACCCCTTTTGCATTGTTTTGTGACTTTGCCTTCAAGAAGCGCACTCGGACAAGACTCATGCCACGCTTCACCTTCGTGTGCACATTGATCTCCTGCGGATTCTTGGTGGGTGTGCTTGTTGGACGGAGCCGCTGTTTCGTTGGCGATAGCAGTGTTTTCAGTATCTTCGGCCGAACCATCTGACTGGACTGCCCCACAACGCCCCAGTGCCTGAAGTGCTTCCTTATAAGCAGATGAAGTGAACTCGTCGGTTATTTTCATCGCACTGATTTTGGAGGAAGCTTCGGCAAGAAGTCGCAGAGCCCCTTTACAATCACCCTTTTCGGATTGAACGACAGCCATTTTGCAAGCTTGATTTACAGATTGAATCCACATCGCTTCCCGCTCCGGAGTCGAAGAAGTCGAGCTTGATGAATATGAGAGTTCTGATAGTGAGATAAACAACAATGTCAATGAAACCAACAGCAAGCCTTTGTGGAAATATCGTTTGGACATGTCAAAACCTTTCATTAAGGGGTAATTGGCACGACAATAACAGATCAGACCCCTATTCAAACATCACCAAATGAACCACGGCACGTGCCAAGACCAACGTGCGACCAGTGTACGGAACCATGCATAAAAAAGTCTTAATAATACACCCCGCCTGACGACCGGCCAGAGGCTAAACATCTGGATTCTAGGGCCGTGTTGCCTCGCGGCGCACGGGGGAAGGACGCTATTTGCCCATCGGGCGGGCGGGGTTGCCGACGACGGTGGTGTGGGCGGGGACCTCTTTGGTGACGACGGCCCCCATGCCAATGATGGCCCCTTCCCCGATCCGCAAGGGTTTGTCCAGCGAGCCTTGTTTGAGAATTGCGCCGGTGCCGATATAGGCATGGTCACCGATATGCACGTTGCCATTGCAACGCACGGCGGGCGCGAAGGTGACATAGTCACCAATCACGCAATCATGCTCGACATAGGAATAGATGTTAGCGTGGAAAAACTTCCCGATACGGATATTTGAAGTCAGCATCGTATTGGCGCACAAGATCGCGCCCTCACCCACTTCCACATCGTCATAGCAAATCGTCTGGGACGCGGCGAGCGACAAAGGACGCAGGCCACGCGCCAGACAGGTTTCCGTGATCTTTTGACGCAGCTTTGACTCGGCAATCGCGACATTGAAAAAGCGCGTATCGGCCTCAAGGGCAAAGAAGGCTTCTTCGGAAAGAAGCGGAATGCCATTCACGGTTGCTTTTGTGGGCTCCCGCTCGACAAAATAAGGCTCGAAAGTCACATCGGGATGCGCGGCCTGAACGGCTTTGATCGTCTCGACCACAATCGGCATCACACCGCGCGCGCAGCCGCCTGCGCCAAAAAGACCAATCACGACCTTGCCCGTTAGGGCGGCTTGATGAAGAAGGGATTGAATCATTGTTTTATCCTTTCAAAAACTAATTTCTTCCTATCAAAAAACAGCGCAGGAGGGAATGCGTCTTTTACCTACGCTTGCGCTGTGGACCGGCCAACGGGTGGTGAGCGGTGACGGTTTGGGTCAGGCGGTCGCTCGCGACGTGGGTATAGATTTGGGTGGTGGCAATGTCCGCGTGGCCCAGCATGGTCTGGACGCTTCGCAAGTCCGCGCCATGTTCGATCAGATGCGTCGCGAAAGCATGGCGCAAAACGTGGGGGCTGAGGCGGTCCGGCATGACCCCAGCCTCGATTCCGATGCCCTTGAGCAGCTGGAAAAACCGCTGGCGCGTGAGATAACCGGTTTTCGAACTGGCGGACGGAAACAGAAAGGCGGAAGATTGCAGCTGTTTGCCCTCGGTCCGCCGGCACAACATCCAGTCACGCAACGCTTCGATGGCCGGATCACCCAGCGGCACGACGCGCTCCTTACCGCCTTTGCCGCGCACCTGCACAAGGCCGCGATCAAACAAAACAGCGCGGGCGGGCAGGCTCACCAGCTCGCTGACGCGCAGGCCCGACGCATAGACCAGCTCCATCATCGCCCGTAGGCGTGCCCCCTCATAGCCCTTTTTCCGGCCAACCACTTTCAACAGAGAGAACACTTCCTTTTCATCGAGATACTTGGGCAAAGAGCGGCCCTGTTTGGGCGCGTCGATACAGCGCGTGGGGTCGGCGTCGCGCTGTTTTTCGGAGCAGAGAAAACGGAAATACTGGCGCAGCGCGGAAAGCCGCCGCGCCTGCGTACGCGCCGACAGGTCTTTCAAAGATACGATATAGGCCCGCACATCCTCTTCGCCTGCCTTCTCCAAAGAGATCTTACGCCCAGCCAAAAAAGCCGCTGCGTCCATCAGATCGCGCCGATAAGCGAGGCGTGTATTCACCGCCGCATTGCGCTCGGCCAGCAGCATATCGAGAAAAGCATCAAGAAAGGGCAACGTCACAAACGCCATTCCTATGACTGTTTGGGTTTAACTCAAATGCGTCCCTAGCCTTCTATTTAGAACACATGATACAACTCATTGTTACGTCGCTACCCCCAACATCATAATAAACACTCTTAAGGTTAACCCCCACATTAGCCACGCCCGATGTTCCCAGCGACGCGGGGGCACAGAAAACATCCGTCGCCGCAGTGCCCGTCACACCCGCACTTACAACCCCCGCGTAAGCCTGTCCCGAAAACACAGGAGTCCAGCCAGCAGGACACGCCGCCGTATTATACAGTGTAATAACCGCGCCACCGCCACCAACGGACTGCGTTACCGCCGTGCCATTCATGGCTTTCCAGATATTTCGCCCCGACGATGCATCCTTCAGACAAACAACGACGTTCTGCATGTCTTTGTCTAACATTGATGCCCCAAGCTGTGCAGGGGAACATGTCTGGTTCAAACAATAAGCCCCATTCAGTGGTTCTGATGGAGAACAAAAGGTACCCTGATCAACCGCAGCTTGCGAAGGACTTGAGAACAGCACCGCAAAAACCAAAGAAAAAGAAATGGCACGACATTTCGTTAACATAGATATACCCTCCATAAATACGACAACTTATTTTCTATTACCCAGCTTAAGAAAATATTAAGCTCTGAATCAGAAAACAAATTAATACTTCCGCAAGTTACGTCATCCATAATGCTCTTCCAGGGAAGACATGGAGAACCCTTACATTATCTTTGTAACCTTCCTCCTATCCTAATAATTCTAACCGATTAACACTTGAGGATGATATGCCCTGCTCCACATACAGAAAAATACCATCGCGAAACACCGTGCTCCTTTTGACGCTTATTGCTTTGTCTGTAACGTGCTCTCCAGCGAGTTGGGCTGCTGAAAATACCACTATCACACAGATGAACAATCGCCGCAAAGCAGACATGCTGTTGAATCAGGTTATTCTAGCGTCATCTAGAAAAGCATGTGACGAGGCCGAGCGCTATTTTAACAAATTATCCGCTTTTGTTACGCAAAATAGCGTTGAAAATATACAAGTGGAAGCGGCGGCGAGATCTATTGCCCAATGCCGTGGTGTTTCTGGTCTTACTGGTGTCTCATCCTATGCCAACAAATTACTTGGAAGAGAAGACACGCCGTTGACTCTTGCTATGAATCTTGCTTTGACGAGTCAGGCGCATTTCAAAAACGGTGAGTGTCCTGAAGGACTAGCCGCATACAATAGTTTTATTGGCAAGGCTGAGGCTAATAACCTGAATGGTTATATCTCCATCTCATTAATAAAAACGCAGCTTGCAGATATGGTTGAAAATTGCAAGGAAACGGACCCTTCGCTTAGTTTAGCAAAAGAAGAAGCGATCAAGCTCGCCCTCCAAGCTGAAGGGGAGGCTCGAGATGGTGTGTGCGACACAGCCAAAGCAACGTTGGTAAAGGCGTGGGATATTGTTCGCCGATACAGAATGTCCATTCAGTCTGTTACTTCAGCCCTTGTGCAAGCCACCGAAAGTGTTACGGTCTGCACACCAGCCACATCAACACAACAAACACCTTCTCTTGAACAAAACAACTCCCTAAGTGGTGAACTTTACCCGAGTGGGACTGCCGCTGCGACGGATCAACCACAAACCGTGAACTATGGCGACTGTGTTGCCGGAACAACCCTTCATGCGGCCAACACGTCATGGACGGAACCATGCGTAACCTCAAATGGGCAGACTGGCTGTATGCTCTATTATTGCTCACCAGGAAGTCAAGTTGGCACAATCAAGCCTGCATTTAGCCAGTGCATGCCTACAAGTGCCTGTCCTTAGAAGACTATGCGCTTCGAACAGTCCTTCTTGGTTACTCGTCAGAAAGGCCCTTTTTCGGCGCGCAGAGAGGCGAAAAGGGGCCGGTAGGGGGAAATGGCCAGAAGGAATAAAAACGTCCAAAAGGGGTGCCCATGATCCCGCATTAGGTATTGTTTTCTACAGAGGGTAGAAATGTCGTTTTAACCCTGCTACGTCCCTCTCCTTGCAAGCAATGCCGTTCTTTACGCGAAACGGATAAAGGCGTATAGTCCGCCCTTGCTTTAAGGAATTACCCATGTCTTCCCACAGTAAAGCCTCTTCGCCCGTACGTTGGTTGTGGCCCCTTGCCGCCGCCGCTACACTTTTTTGCGCCGGATGTACGACCGGCCCTTCATCTCCTGCGCCCCAACCGCAGACAGCAAAGGAGGTTAACCTTCCGCCGCTTCATCTTGCGCCTGCCGTGGCCGGATTTGAGGCCGACTATCAGGCGTTAGAAGAACAATATCTCGACACCTCATCCGTCGAATGCTCGACGACGGCCTCGATCTTGTCCGATTACATGCGTGAAGCGGGCACGCTTCATTCAGCACGGGCACAGAATCGTTTTTTGCAAGAGTCCCAGAAAAATTGCGACTACCGGGAAAACTACAAAAAGGCTCTGACGGCAAGTATCCGCTATCGTGTGCGGTTGGCCTCCTTCCTCATGACAGATCTCGACGACAATCGCGCCCAGCTAAGAGAAACCGGCCTTCAGGGAATTGTTGACCTGACGGCAACGGAATTATGTCAGGCCGGACGCAGTCTTGCCCAAAACAGTGGCCGTCCTATTAATCCTTCCGCCTCCGGCCTGTGTGAAACCACGCCTGTTTACGGAGCCCAATATTTCCTCTATGCCTCCGGCCTTGTGTCAAGGATGACAGCTGTAGCTGCACCCAAAGGGACCCCTGCGCCAACCGCCGTTACAACAAACCGCCAGTTGCTCCCGCCATGAACCGCCGCTATCTTATGATCGCCTTTGCGTTTCTTACCTCTACCTTGATCGGCCTATCCGCTCAAGCTGCTCCACCACCTTCCTATGCCCCCCTTCATAAGGCCTTTGTCAACGCTCGCCAACAAGTGTGCGGGAATTATGTTCTCGGCACCGCCGCCTATCTGGTCGAACAGGGCAACTTCAAGGCGGACAGTACGCAAGAAACCGCTTTTGTCGAATCCGGCTTTAACGCCTGCAACACGGCAGACCCGTGGCAAGCCCTGTCAGCCACGATACGTTTTAAAACGTGGTTTCTGGCCATGGCTAATACTTATGAAAAAACGGAGAAAGACAGGCTTAACGTCATTGCCACAGCGTTGGGGAATGAGAAAAGTGCCGCCGAAACCGTTTGCTGGACAGCGGCACGCACGGTTCACCAGATCGATTCAGGGCTCACCCTTGAAAGCGTTCAGGAACGTTGCATCCTTGACCCCGTCAACGGCATTTTCCTTTACGCGACGCAAGCTGGCTTGATAGACCAGCTTAGAAGACAAGAAACCCCCAAGCCCCGCGCCTCTCTGCCTTTGAGAGAATTGACGACTCGTTAGTCTTCAACACAACTTAAAGAAGCGACAAGCGCAGAAGGATCTCGCGCGCCAAGGCGCGAGATTCGACTTGCAGGCCGACAAGACGCAAGGCGCGGACAAGCTCGACCCAGAGCCCGAAAGGCACATCTTCCTTGCCGCTGCCAACCATGGACAGGCCGAGCAAGACGGCTTCGCCCTTGCGACCCGCTGAGGCGGCTTGGCGCATGCGTTCCAGCAAGACCGGTGAGGGATCATATTGACGGACCAGCGGCCCACCCTCGATCACCTCGATCCAGCCCTCCTCGGGCACGCCATAGCCTGCGGCGGATAAAAGCAGCATGACCTTCCCCGCCTTTTCACGCTTGTTGTACTGAGCGTTGCCATCATCGGCTTCGACGGGGCGGACTGAAGCAAACCAGCCTTTAAAGCCAGCCGCGTAATCTGCATCCGGCACAAGGCCAGACAAAGCAAACAGCGGCCAGTTTTGGGCCAAAGATTTTATGACCTCCTGTGCTGTTGCCCCATGGGCGATGCCGAGCCATGCCGTCGCCTTGTCGGGCTGCCCGGCCAACGCATAAAGCCGCGCAGCCTGCGAAGCAAAAGCGCCCTGAGCAACCGTCACGGGCACCGAATCCAGAAGGCCGGACAGAAGGATTGCGTGACTTCCAGCTAAAGTAACGTCATCAAGACCAGTCATACCTTTTTGTACCAGCTCGACTTTCTTGGAAGGATCGGCAGCCATCAGCGCAGCTTGATAGGCTTTGGCACGGCTGACGGACGAGACATCCAGCAACCCGGCGGCATCCTCCAGCTCCTGCGGCTTGAAGGGGACGCTTTGATAAGCAGCGGCAAGCTGGGCTGCCGTTAAAAGGCCCTGCCCCGCAGCGCGTTCAGCCAGCTCAAGACGCGCCTTTTCATCCACCGCCTTTGTCTTGAGAAGTTCCGGGATCAAAACAGCATCGGCGCGCACATAAAGCTCTGACGCCAAGGGGAGGTTCAATTGGCGCAACACGGCAAGGACGGAAGGCTTGAGCGGCGTCATCTGGCGCGGCAATTTGTCACTGCCACCCAGCGCATTCTTGCTGAGCAGCGAGAGGAAAATCGCGTCGCGCACACCCCCCTCTTGCTGGTCGCGCATCATGTCGATGCCAAGCTGAACCGCTTTCTTATCTCCATCCCGCAACTGGCAGACAAGTAACGATTTTTGCCATTCATTGCCACTCTCCGCCGTCTTGGCATGCGCCGCCATAAGCGAAGGAATCTTGTCGCAAATCTCTTTGCTATCCGGCCCGATCAAGGCGGCCTCGGTCAACTGACGGAGGGTCACAGGATCGACCAGACGCGGATCGGCCTGCACGGCCATTTTCCACGCCTCCGTCACGGCCCCAAGGGCCATCAGGGCCTCCAGACGCTGGGCCAACAGGCTGCGGGAGGGTTTCTCACCGCCAGCCAAGGCCGGAGGAGCCGCCGTGGACATAAACAAGCGACGAGCCAATTCATTCATGGTGGCCGAGGCGGTCGGCAAGCCCACCGAAGGCATCAAACGATCCACCAAAAGCCGCGACGTTTCTTTCCAAAGCGAAGCCCCCAGCCCCCCGTTTGATGCCGATAGCAACCCAATCGATTCGGGATCGATATCGGCAAGCGAAGTCGCCGCAACGGGTGTTGCAATCGAAGCCGGAACGGTGGTCGGGACAACAGCGGCAGGCGGGGATGGGGTCGCTCCCCCCGCAGAGGGCACAACAACGGGGGCCTCGGGCTGGACAGACGAAGCTCCGCTTGAGGCAGCGACAGACGCCGTTCCCTCGACAACAACAGGCGGGGGCAAATCGGTGCCGGAAGCCGCCACCGGCGCTTCGATCACAACGGGCTTGATCGGGGGCATGGGCGCGGCCTTAGCCGTTACAACCGAAGCCTCGGCGGCGGCGTTGGCCACCGGTTTAGCCGCCTTCTGCTTCATCGGTGGTGGGGTTGTGAGCGGCGGCGACGATTGTTTGTTGATATTGGAAGCGGCGGCTGGCGCGACCTGGGCTTCAGGTTGCACCTTGGCCGCAGCAACGGGGGCCGCCGCAGCCTCCGGCACCTCGACCACAGGCTCGGTCTTGGCGGCAGGCTCAGGCAAGGGCAGGATCGAAGCGGGGGGCCGCAGGAAGCTGGCTTCGCGATCGTCCACGACATCGCTTGTCGCCTGAGAAGCCGATGGAGCCGTCGAAGCCTGATTGGCAGACAAATCGGTCATCGAGGGCGTCGCCTCTTCCTGCGCATAGGTCACCCCAGCCGGAACGGCCAACGACAACAGGACTGATAAGCCCCAAACCGCTTGTTTCATAGGTACATCCCCTTCCAGTCACGCTTGAGCCGGCAGAGTTTACCTTATTGTTGGGTTTCTTTGAAACCCGAAAAAAACCCCTGCAAAAAAGGCGGATCACTTCGTGACCGCTTGTTTTTTGCAGGCAAGGCATACTCGGCTTTCCAAGGAAACCGAGTATATCTTCTCTTCCGGGAAAACGCTTTGTTGCGGGGCCTGAAATCTCCTGTCATAAATACGGCACAGAAATTTGATGTGCGGGCCGTAAACGTGAACCATATCGCAACCGGAAAAGAGCTTTCCAAGAGCCTCGTCCTGATCGGCATGCCCGGCGCGGGCAAGACGACGATCGGACGTAGACTGGCGACCTGTCTCGGGCTGGGCTTTTGCGATTCCGATCACGAGGTCGAAGCCGCCGCGGGCATGAGCATTCCCCAGATTTTTGAAAAGCTCGGCGAACCCGCTTTTCGGGACGGCGAGCGCAAGGTGATCGCCCGTCTGCTCGGCGGCCCGAAACAGGTTATCTCGACCGGCGGCGGGGCCTTCATGAATGAACAGACGCGCGAGCTCATCAAAAAAGAAGGCATCTCCATATGGTTGAAGGCCGATTTTGATATTCTTCTTGAGCGCACCGCACGCACCAATGACCGCCCTCTTCTTCAAAAAGGCGATCCCGCATCCATCCTGCGCGACCTGATGGACAAGCGCGAGCCAACCTTTGCGCTTGCCGATCTGACCGTTTCCAGCGACGATGTCCCCATCGATGCCACGACCGAGCGCGTCGTTCAGGCCCTTGCTCCCTTCCTCTCCGCCTCATGAGTTCCGCCCATGGCTACGCCCCCGATCAGCACTGACGTCATCCATATCGACCTGCCCCCCGTTCCGCGCGAGTACGACATCGTGATCGGCCACGACCTTCTGGGCAAGGCGGGAGAGCTGATTGCCCGCAAGCTGGGGCCCAGGCGGAGCATCATCATCACGGACGACAAGGTCGCCCCTCTTTTCCTGAAAAGGCTTGAAGCCGTCCTGACGGTTGCCGGACACGACGTTCTGCCCTCCATTATCATTCCGGCTGGCGAGTCGGCCAAAAGCCTGCCCATCATGCACGAGCTGTCGGGGCATCTTTTCGAACGGAATATTGATCGAGGTACGCTGCTCATCGCGCTGGGCGGCGGCGTGATCGGCGATCTGACGGGCTTTACGGCCTCCATCATGCTGCGCGGCCTTGATTTTGTGCAAATCCCGACGACGCTGCTGGCACAGGTGGACAGCTCGGTCGGTGGCAAGACCGGCATCAATAGTCTTTACGGCAAAAACACCGTCGGGACGTTTTACCAACCCCGTATCGTGATTGCCGATATCGCCACGCTGGACTCCCTGCCCGCACGGGAAATTGCCTCGGGTTATGCCGAGATCGTCAAGTACGGCCTGATTCAGGATCGCGCCTTCTTCGACTGGTGCGACCAGCACGCGACCCAGCTTTTGCATGGCGACGCCGCCGCCCGCGCCTATGCCGTTCAAAAAAGCTGCGCCTACAAGGCTGCGATTGTGGCGCAGGACGAACGCGAGGCCGGCACCCGCGCCCTCCTCAATCTCGGCCACACTTTTGCCCACCCCCTTGAAAGCACCACGGGCTATGACGGCTCGCTTCTTCACGGCGAGGCCGTTGCTGTCGGCATGGTCATGGCTTTCGATTTGTCCGTCCGCATGGGGCTTTGCCCGCCCGAAGACGCCCAAACGGTCCAAACCCACTTCACCAACTTGGGCCTTCCCGTTACGCCGCCCGTCATGGACTATAACATCAGCGAGCTGATGGCCCTGATGGCTCAAGACAAGAAAGCGCGCGACGGCAAGCTGACGCTGATCCTCGCCAAGGGGATCGGACAGGCCTTCATCGCCAACGATGTCGATCCCGCCACCGTTCGCCGCCTTTGGGAAGATGTGGTGTAAAACACATACGCAAAGCCTCACTTGCCAGAAAGGGAAAAGGCTGGAAGAATAAGCGCGGTTCTTTTCTTCCCCCTCCCCTTTCTCTCTCAAGAGGCCCCTTCATACTCACCCTGCGCCACGCCCTGCTTTGCCTTGCCTTGCTGACACTCTTTGCACCAGCCCCGCTTTATGCTGCCGACACGACCTCTTCACAGGCAGCGGCGACAACAGCCAAAGCGGCTCTGACCGACGCCGAGAAGGCTGAGATGAAGGCTCTTCAGGAAAAAATTAAAACCCGCCGCGATACCTTGAAAGTTGACCGCGAAAAGATCAAGACCATGCGCGAGAAGATGAAGCCCGAAGTTGAACAATTGAAGGCCGATGTTGAAAAGGCAAAGGCCTTGCGCGCGAAAGCCAGAGAAGGCCGCGCAGCCGCGCAAGCCGCCCATCAGGAAAAAACTGCTGAGATCAAGGAAAAGATCCAAGCCCACAAAGCCCGCCGCACCTCTGGCGACACCACCCCAACCGGCACCGACAACACCGGCGCAGAGTAACCCACCCCCCCATCCTCAAAGCCTCCGGCCCCAAGTCGGAGGCTTTTTTATGCCCATAAAAAACCCCGCTTTGAAGGCGGGGCATGGCGGAGCACAACATAGAAGGAGGGTTAGACTTCCGATTGGACGGACGCAGCTTGATCGTGAATAGGCAGGCCCGTGGCCGACAGACCGGAACGCAGATAAGCGACGACGGTGCTGGAGGGAAACTGGCTGGCGATATTGCCATCGGATGAAAGATATTGAGCAATTACCACGCCCGCCACGGGATCTTCCATCATGCGCGGAGAAATAGGCTCAGAGACGACTCCGCTGCCACTGCCGGATGACGCCGAGGCAGACGAAGACGCCGCGGCTGTTTTCACAACGCCGACGTTTCCAGATGCAGCAGTGCCAATCGACTCGATCATCTCCCCGTCTCTCTCTGGCCGATTCACGTGAATCGACCCCAGAATAGTATCACAACCAGATCAATACATGACCGAAAAAAGACTTGCAGAGAAATGGAAATTGCAAAACCATTATGTTTCATTGTAGCATATTTTTTTTCTCTTGACAAGCTTATCATCTTGTGAAGCTGCCTGTATTATTTATCCTTTTATTCAAGCCCCTTGCGCCGGTACGCTTAAAAAAGAACTACCGCCCGCTTCTGTCCGCAACACCACGCCCACGTCTCTTGTCCTTTCTGTTAAAGGGAGGACAGACACGACCATCTCGAACAAACAGAAGGCAAAAAAAGAGCACCCCACGGAAAAACTTGCCCAGTTTTTTTTGCCGCACACCGCCTTAAGTGGGAAAAAATTGCCGCCCTACTGATCTGAACTCTTAACAACGAAACGCGCCATTGGCTCAAAACCAACAACGCATCATTAACACACTAATCTGGCACGATTTTCGCATCCCTAAGGGTGCCGTTAAGTTGATTTTCACACATGAAAGCCAAGATGGCGGCATCAACCCTCGCGGAAGGAGTCCGCGTTTACTCTTGAAAGGAGTTCCAACATGTCTATCGGTGACGTATCCCTTAGTTCATCCGCACGGCAAAACCTGCTGTCTCTTCAATCAACATCAAAGTTGCTTGGTCAGACACAGGCTCGTCTTGCTTCTGGCAAGAAGGTCAACTCGGCGCTTGACAACGCTTCGTCCTACTTCGCCTCGCAAGGCTTCTTAAACAGCGCTAATGACTTGTCCAGCTTGAAGGACAGCATGTCAACGGCTCTGCAAACCATCCAGGCCGCTTCCGACACGATTGAGGCTCTCTCAACCGTTGTCGAACAGCTCCAAGGTATTGTTAACTCGGCCCTTCAAACGACCGATGCTGATACCCGGTCTGACCTGGCAACCCAGTACAACGCCCTTATCGATCAATTCGATCTGTTGGTTGCGGACGGTACTTTCAACGGTACCAACCTCGTCAACAGCATCAATTCTTCGCTGAAGGTTTCGTTCAGCTCAACAGATGCCAATGAC
Organism: Alphaproteobacteria bacterium; assembly: GCA_028683655.1. Lineage (GTDB taxonomy): Bacteria > Pseudomonadota > Alphaproteobacteria > UBA9219 > UBA9219 > UBA8914. Next base: position 47,413 of record JAQUHK010000001.1, on the reverse strand, counting down.
AACCTGACGATTCAAGGTACAAACCTGACATCATCGGGTCTCGGCGTTGGTGATGCGCTTGCCAACTTCTCAAGCACAACGCTTGTTGATACGGTAACGCATACAATGAACGTTTCTGCCGTTGACCAGACTCTCACCAGCCAGGTCTATAGCGGTACGCTCAGCGGTCTGTCAGTTACGGGTGGTGCTTCCAGCGGCGCGAGTTCAGGCGTCGGTGCGACAATCGCCAGTAGCTCGTCAACCTATGGCGGTGCGACAGACGGTGCAACCGTTGCCAGTATAGCGTCAGGCACAGTGACCAACCTCGTTGCAAAACTTGGTTCTATCGACAACACGAGCACCACGTCAATCGCAGGCGTGACACGTTCAACAACAGTCGGTGGCGCAACAAGTAATTCAGTCAGCCTGAACATCACAGGTCAGTTCACAGCCACAGGCGGTGCAGGGTCAACCTACACCTCTTCCACGGGCGTTCTGACGGCTGGTACAGCGAACTCGATCACCCTTGGTGCCGGTCAATCGATGTCCGTCATCTATGATGACGGTTCGACAACGGTCAAAACAACCGTCATCACCAACACCACAGCTAACGACATCTCCTTTACGTTGTCGGATGCTGCGGACACGGTGACGGCGGCCAACACTCAGGCGAACGTGACGAGAACCTTCAAGTTGACGGCTGGTACAGTCGCCACGACAGGTCTCTCGATCCCGACGTCGGCTTCGGCGACACTTGGCGGCAACGCCATTGTTGACTCGTCCGACGCTGCTGTTGGCACAGACGTGACGGCCATTGACTCGGCGCTTTCCAGCTACACATCCGCAGGCACCCGTACAACAACGGGCGGCACGGCGTATGACGTAACTGGAGCCACGATCACTGGTGTTGCGGTTGCTGACGTTACGGCCACGCAAGTTGGTACGGCAGCGGCAACATACGCGGCAAAAGACGCGCATGTGACGTTGACCGGTGCCTCGATCCTGTCAGACGATCGTACGATTGTGACGGCTGATGCCCTCACATCCGCCAAGAACCAATTGACGGATGCGTTGAAGACCCTGCGTTCTGCGGCGTCTTCACTGGGTAACAACAACACGATCGTGTCGACTCGTCAGGACTTCACCTCGAACCTGATTACAACGCTGCAAACAGCGTCTGATAACCTGGTTCTGGCTGATACCAACGAAGAAGGCGCAAACCTGCAATCTCTGCAGGCTTCGAGCTCCTTGGGTATTATTGCCCTCGGCATCTCGGGTCAGCAGGCGCAGGCTATCTTGCGGTTGTTCTAAGAACCGAAAAGAAAGAGCGTGGGGGCAACCCCACGCTCGATCTTTCCATTTATTTTCGGGCTTTATCTGTTTTATGTTTGTTTTGTTGCTTAGGAGAGGGAGAGAGCCCTCTTTTCAATCGAAGGAGTCGAGACATGCCGCTTAAAATTCGCGTTAAACCCGAAGGCAAAATTTTTGCCGGGGGGGCCGTTCTTAAAAATGTCGGATCACGACCTGCGGAACTTCTTATTCTCTCCGACAGCCCCGTCCTGCGCGACGATTACATGATGAACATCGAAAAACGCGGCGAGTCTGATGTATCAAACGTCTATTTTCTTTTACAAGTCGTCTACCTTTTCAAGGGCAAGGGCGAGCCCCTTGACGATCTTGTCGTGAACACGCTTAAAAGTTTTACCAAGCTCTATCCTGCGCTGACCAGTGAGGTTGATGCAATCGTTGACCATTTGAGCAACGGCGAAGCTTTTAAAGCCTTGAAGCTGGCCCACAAGCTTCTGGCAGCCCAACAACAGGTTTCTATTTCCAACGACGAACAAGAAACCACCCCCTCCACAGCCGCCCTTTAAGGAGTAACCGATGAATAAAGAAGCCTTCTCTGCCTACAACACACACCAACGCGGCGACGAGGATGTGCGCGAGACAGAAGCACGTGCGCTTTTAAGCTGCGCCAATCGTCTTGAAGCCGCACGGCAGCAGGACTGCTCAAAGGAATTCTTTGCCGATGCTTTGCACCACAACCAACAGCTTTGGACCCTTTTTCAGGCTTGCCTTTGCGATCCCGACAACCAGTTGCCGCGCGATTTGAAGGTTTTATTGCTGAACATCAGTGCCTATGTCGACAAGACGACCTTCCGGGCCCTTGGAACACGCGACAAAGCCCTTCTGGGCGGCCTTGTCAGCATCAACCGCAATATCGCCAACGGGTTGCGCAAGAAAACAGAAGAAACCGCCTCTTCGGCGATGATGACAAGCCAGCCCGATACGATGCAGGGTCGCCCCCTTGTCACCTCGGCCTGATCACAGGGCTTCAACCAACAAAAAAGGGAGCGACGGATTGTCGCTCCCTTTTTCTTTGTCCTGGCTTGCTTAGCCGACGACGTGCAAACCGCCATCGATATACAGCGTATCGCCCGTCATCAATTTCGCTGCGTCTGTTGCCAGAAGAGCGGTGGCTTGACCAACATCTTCGATCGAAACCTGACGCTGGATTGGCGCACGCGAGGCCGCGTTTTCCATCAGTTCGTCGAAGCGGTCGATGCCGCTGGCCGCACGTGTGCGGATCGGACCCGGCGAAATCGCATGGACACGAATGCCCTTGCCACCCAGCTCATACGCCATATAACGCACGCTAGCCTCAAGAGCAGCCTTTACAGGCCCCATCAGGTTGTAATGCTCAACAACCTTCTCTGCGCCGTAATAGCTCATGGCGAAAATGCTGCCGCCATTCTTCATCAACGGCTCGGCCATACGTGCCGTGCGGATCAGCGAATGGCACGAAATGTCCATCGCCTCCATAAAGCCTGCGCGCGAGGAATCCGTCAAACGCCCGTGCAAATCTTCGCGCGGCGCAAAAGCGATGGAATGAAGCACGAAATCGAGTTCGCCCCACCGATTCTTGATCGCATCAAAGACGGCCTCCAGCTGTCCCTCTTCCCGCACATCGCAAGGGAGCAACAATTCCGAGCCCAAACGTTCGGCCAAAGGCTCGACATAGTTCTTGCTCTTTTCATTCAGGTACGTCACAGCGAGTTCGGCGCCAAAGCGACGGAAGGCACAAGCGCAGCCCCACGCAATCGAGCTATCATTGGCAATGCCCATGATAAGCCCTTTTTTGAAGGCGAGTGGCGTCATCATTCCTGGTGTAATTTTAGTCATTAACTGATCCTTTCTTTTTGCTACGGGGACTTTTCTTTAACAGGCTCTGAAACAGGAACCGGAGGCGCTGCCAGAGCTTCTTCAGCGCGTGGTATTTGACGTAAAAGCACAATACTGATGCGGCGATTACGGGAATCTTTGGGGTCTTCGGGTACAAAGGGATCGCGATCAGCAAGCCCGACGACACGGGCGACGCGATGATCTGGCACACCGCTAACCTCAAGCTCTGTACGGCTGACATTGGCGCGATCTGTTGACAAATCCCAATTGTCACGACGTGATCCAGCCGCGAAAGGACTGCTGTCCGTATGGCCCGTCACCGATATTCTGTTGGGCAAAAACGAGATGACCTTGCCAACAAGCCGAAGCAAATCACGCCCGCGCTCATAAGGACTGGAAGAGCCTGACGGGAAAAGCGAAAATTTGTCACGATCAATAATCTGGATGCGCAGACCTTCAGGCGTGCGATCAATGATCAGATGCTGGGCAAGGTCTTGCATCCCCGGCGTTTCAAGAATGGCGCGCATCAAAGAGCTTTCCGCTTCTTTGAATTTCTCTTCTTCTTTCTTCATCGCCTTGGCTAGTGCGACGGCGTCTTTGGTTGCCTTATCCTGCAAAGCCGCATTCAGTTCTTCATTCGTCGGAGGCGTATCCGATTTGCCGGTAACGTCCTCTTCACCCTGATCTCCCTTGCCTGCCGTGGCCGTGGAACGATCTTCCATGCCGGGAGGCGAGGAATCAGAAATCTCGGCACCCGTTGGCGACGTTATGCTCATCCCCCCCATCACACCACCAGAGCCACCTTCCGACTTGGAAATAGCCATCGGCGAGAAGTAATCGGCAATGCCCTTACGCTGATCCGATGTGGTGACATTCAACAGCCACATCAAAAGGAAAAAGGCCATCATCGCTGTCACGAAGTCGGCATAGGCAACCTTCCACGCGCCGCCATGATGGCCAGCATGTCCGCCCCTTTTCTTTTTTCTTATGATAATGACGGGCTGATTGTGATCGGCCATTCTGCCTTCCTTTACGAGGGAGCGGAGAGGGCTTGCGTCGCCTCTTCAACTTCCATGAAGCTGGGCCGCACATCGGTCATCAAGGCCTTACGTGCGTACTCAATGGAAATGGATGGCGCGAAACCTTGCAAATGCGCAAGCATGCCGACTTTCAGGCATTGTAAATAGCGCGATTCAGCGTCCAGTGTCGCTTTGACAAACTGCCCCATCGGAGCAATGAACCCATAGGATGTCCAAACGCCCATAAAAGTTCCGACAAGTGCGCCACCGATCAGTTTACCCAGAACTTCCGGCGGCTCGGAAATGGCACCCATGGTATGAATAACACCCAGCACGGCGGCCACGATACCGATGGCAGGCATCGCGTCAGCGACATTGGTGATCGCCGTCGGAATGGCTTCGTTTTCGGCGTGATGAACTTCCAGCTCCTCATCCATCAGTGCTTCAATTTCGAAAGGCTTGTCCGCCCCAAGCGTGAACAGGCGAAGATAATCGCAGAAAAACTCGACCGCATGATGATTGTTCAGAAAGCCTGGAAAAGCCTGGAAAATAGAGCTTTCCTCCGGCTTTTCAACATGGGCCTCAAGGGCCAGCATGCCTTTTGTTTTGGCCAGTTTGAACATCTGGTACATCATTGACAAAAGTTCGATGTAGGATTCTTTTGTGTATTTGGGCTTCTGAAACAAAAGCTTCATGGCTTTCGCCGTCCGCTTCTTGATCGTCTTGGTGTTGGCGATAATAAAGCCGCCTGCTGCCGTGCCGCCCATGATGACGATTTCCAGAGGTGCCGCATCAGCCAGAACGGACAAGTGACCACCCGCACCGACATAGCCACCCAGCGTACACGCGACGGCTGTTACAACGCCTATCACAAAGTTCAACTGCATTGCTTAGCACCCAAAGAAAACAAACCGGAGAGACACCCTCTTCCGGCTTGGCAAACTAAGCACTCTTTTCGTTAAAATCACTTTAATGATCTTCTCGCTACCCGACAAAACCCGGAAAAATAGCATTGGTACTCAAGTATGTAGTCGGGGTCCATGCCAGTTGCGAGAACAAGGTGCCCTTTTGAAACAACTCCAAAAGTTTTTGCGTCCCATTCACAACCTATTAATCATATCTATCGCATAGTTAGCCGCAAGCATGGGCTTTTCCTGTGCGTCCTTGAACCAACCTCATTTGTAAAATGCTATCCGTTCTGGCCTATAACGCGTCTCTTTCTCTTGCCGTTGCCGCTCTTTTGTGGGCAGCGTACAGTGATGCGCGTACTTTCCGGATACCCAACGCTGCCTGTTTGGCTCTGTTCGTTCTCTACGTTCCCTATGCCGCTTTGTCACCCACCCCTGTGCGCTGGCAGGCCGATGTTTTCATATTTGGCGGCGTTCTGCTTATCGGCTACCTCATTTATCTCAAGAATCTAGCGGGAGCCGGGGATATCAAACTGCTTGCCGTCGTCTCTTTGTGGGCAGGTCTGGCTCATATTGCCGAGTTTATCGTTATTACCGCTTTTGCTGGCGGTATTCTTTCAGCTGGTCTTTTGGCTTTGGCTGCCGTCAAACAGCGTTTGTCCAAAGAAGAAAAGAAAGTGTCTATTCTTTCGACCCCCATTCCCTATGGCATAGCTATTGCTTTAGGCGGTCTTGGGGTTCTGTTTCTGTTGTCACACGCGGGCCTTTCGTCCGGGAAGGTCTAAGGAGGTTTTGTCATGCCTATGCAAACGTCTCAGAAAATCATGCTTCTTGTGGTCGCCCTCCTCGTCGGCGTCGCCACGATCTTTCTTTCACGCGGCATGATGTCCCAGCCAGAATCCACCCCCATGATTCAGGCACAGGCCCAGCAAGAGACTCAGGAAGTCCTTGTCGCCGCTCAGGATTTACCTTCCGGTTCGTTGATCAAGGCTAATGATCTGAAATGGCAAGTTTGGCCGAAGGATGAGAATGCCGCCAGTTATGCCGTCAAGGGACAACAGGATATCCAGAACTATGTCGGCAACGTCGTTCGTTACGGTATGAGAACGGGTGAACCCCTTACCCAAGGCCGCACCGTCAAACCGGGAGAGCAGGGCTTTATGGCCGCCGCTTTGGAGGCTGGCAAACGCGCTGTTTCTATTGCTGTTACGCCTGTTGCCGGCGTTGCCGGATTCGTTTTCCCTGGCGACCGTGTCGATGTCATCGTTACACACAGCGTCCTGCCGTCCGGTACGGAACGCAGCCAGGTTGAGCGGCACGTTAGCGAAACAATGCTGAAAAATATTCGCGTTCTAGCCCTCGACCAGAAGATGGGCGATCAAATTACGGAACCGAAACTGGCTCAGGTTGCCACACTTGAGGTTTCTCCCAAGCAGGCAGAAACCGTCGCGCTGATGGCCCAGATGGGAACCATTTCGCTTTCACTTTGCAGCGTCACAACCGAAGCGACCGCCGAAGGTGAAACCACACAGACCGTCGAGGGGGGGAAAGTCCCCGATGTTATCCTTGACGCTGCTGCGCTGGCGACTCAAGATGCCAAAAATCCACCTGCTCTCGGTGCCTATACATGGGACAGCGATGTGAGCAAGGTTATGCCTAGCCCCGCCCAGCGGTCTGCCGGCACAACCCAAAAAGTGACAGTTATCAGGGGTCAGATGGCGACAGATACCGTCTTTGACCTTTATCAACCATGAGGAAGCCGGTCATGAAATCTCCGCGTTCTTTATCTTTTGCTTCGCTGCCTGCGATAGCATTGCTCGCAGGCCTGATTGTCGGGACTACCTTTCTCACGCCTGACGTTCTGGCAGCTCAAGGTGGGCCGTCTTCTCATCAACAGAGCGGCACCGCTTCTTTGGATGTGATGGTCGACAAGAGTGTCCCGCTCCAGTTCAAGAAACCCGCCTCTTCCGTTTTTATCGCCAACCCCCTTATCGCGGATATTCAGGTCAATTCGCCGCTCTCCGTCACTGTTTACGGCAAGAAAGTCGGCGATACGTCATTGCAAATTTCGGATGAGAATGGCCGCGTTATTTTAAGCCGGACCATTCACGTCAAGCAAAACCTTGACGATTTGCGCACCACCCTTCGGATGGCTATTCCCGACAGTGATATTCAAGTCGAGTCAATTCCCGATGGCTTGGTTTTATCAGGTACCGTCAAAGACCCAACGGCCGTCGAAGATGCTCGTCGCTTGGCCCGCCGCTATATCACGGCAGAAGGCGATATTATCAACCATCTTCACGTCAAAGCGAACAATCAGGTTGAAATTCGCGTCCGCTTTGCTGAAGTCGCGCGCGAAGTTGACAAGCGCTTTGGCATCAACTGGGAAAACAGTGCTTCAATCGGTAGTTTTATGCTTGGTGTTGCGCATGGCCCTGATTTTCTTGACTCTGAAACAACAGAACTTTGGACCCGCACAAATCTTGATGGTGAAACACAAGACGTTTTTGCCGGAAGCTTCAACAACGGCCATTTCAGCGTCAACGGCATGATTGACGCGCTGGCCAAGAATGGCCTTGTCACCATTCTGGCCGAACCGTCCCTGACAGCCATGTCGGGCCAGACGGCAAGCTTTCTGGCGGGCGGCGAGTTTCCAATCCCTGTCCCCCAAGATGGCGGTTCAATCACGATCGAATGGAAACAATACGGTGTTTCCTTGGCCTTTACACCGACAATCCTGAGCGGCGACCGCATTAACCTGCACGTCCGGCCCGAAGTCAGCCAATTGTCCGATGCCGGTTCGATTACCTTAGACAATGTAGCCATCCCCGCCCTGACCACCCGTCGCGCTGAAACAACACTTGAGCTGGCGAGCGGTCAGAGCTTTGCGATTGCAGGCTTGCTCAACAACCAACAAACCCAGTCGGTCAGCAAATTCCCCTTCCTTGGCGATGTCCCCATCCTTGGGCCTCTCTTCCGCTCAACACGCTTTCAGAACAGCGAAACTGAGCTGGTCATCATTATCACCCCCTATGTCGTCAAGCCATCTACGGCTAACAAGCTGGCCCTTCCAACAGATGGTCGGACAACACCGTCAGACACCGATTTGTTCTTTAAGATGCGCGAGACAAGCAGCGACCCGAACGCCAAGCCCATCACTGGCGAACCTGTGGCGGCAAAGGTCGATGCCCCCATCTATGACATGGCTCCAGCCCCGGCGAAAGCACCTGTTCCCGTTGTCACGAACGGCAACAATATGGCGCCGCCTCCGGCACTTCCGGCTCCTGTCAACGTAAAACCGTCGGCTCTTGCCGAACCGAAGGCTGTCCATCGTTTCCAGACGCCCGAAGAAATCGCTGCGCGCCCCGATCCTGAAACTGTGGCTCAAGAGAAACCGGCCAAGAAGCATGCGGCTCCTGTGGCCAAGTCTGTGATCAACACAGCGGCCCCACAAAAAGCCGCTGAATCCCCCAAAGCGGAAACACCAAAGGAAGAAGCCCTGCCGGCCACGGTGGAAAAGCCCATAGAGGCAAAGCCTGAGGCTCAAAAAGAAGAAGTGGCTCCAAAGCAAGAGCCGAAGGCGCAAGAGCCTACAGCCCAGTCTCTCCCCGCGCCCCCCAAGGCCAAGGAAGCCCCTGCCCAATCCAAATCCGTTCAAACCCAAGCCCCTGCCTCGGATTCGTTCCAACCGGCTTTAGCCGGGCCGGGCGGCTTTATTGTGGAGTAATGCCATGAAGTCCTTTGCTCTTTCAAAAACGCTGGCCATCTTTTCCGTAGCAATCACACTGGCGGCCTGTGCAGAGCCAGCGCTTCATCCTGATTACAGCGTCAAGCTAGTCCCCTCGGCCAACGGCAAGGCGACTTTGGCCGTGCCGCCGGAATGCGTCAGCCAAGACACGCTCCTTGATCCGTGGAACAATGGCACATCACCGCAGCTCGGCTGTGCGATGGCCCGAAACCTTGCTATGCAGGTCGAGAACCCTGCTGATCTGACAACGCCGAAGGAACTTGGCCATCCAGATCCCGTGGTTTCCTCTGCTTCCATCGTCGACTATCGCGCTGGTAAGACAAAGGAACTGATGGACGCGAAAGCCGAAGCACCTTCCTCTACTTCAAACTCGACTGGCTCAGGAGAAACACCGAAGTAATCCCTTTTTTCTTCGACGCCCCTTCTGCGTAAAGGTGACCTAATGCATAACGATTTTATGGCCTTTGTGAACGACGACGACACAGCACGCATCATTCGTGTTTGGGCGGATCGACAAAGCTTTCCTGCGGAAGCCGTGCAAAGCGGGGGGCCGGAGTTGTTCACGTCGATGCTTGATTTCGACGCGCCGCCAAAGTTCGCCCTCGTCGATTTTGACAAACAAGAACAACCCGTTCAGCTTGCCGCCCGTCTCGTCAGCCTTTGCGGACCGTCTTGCCGCCTTGTTGCCATGGGATCGGCCAACGATGTCACCCTCTTCCGCGGCATGCTTGGGGCGGGTATGGCCGACTATCTGGTCAAACCCATCACCCCTGAAGCATTGACCCAGACCCTTTTGGCCGCAACGCGGGGCACGAGCACCACGGGCGGAGAAATCAAGGATTCAAAAAACATCATCTTTATCGGTGTGCGCGGCGGCGTGGGCGCAAGTGCTCTTGCCACCAATCTAGCCTGGACACTATCCCACCGAAGTAAGATTAAATGCGCCCTTCTCGACCTGGACCTTCAATACGGAACCAGCGCACTGGCGATGGATATTGAACCGGGCCATGGGCTCAGGGACGTTCTCAGTTCGCCCCAGCGCGTCGACGGCCTGATGATTGCAGGTGCCCTTGTAACCGAAAGCGATACGCTGGGCATCCTCAGCGCCGAAGAACCGCTTGATGAAATCGTTCATATCGACCCGACAGCCATCATGGCTCTCCTGAAAGAAATGCGCATCACGCATCAGGCTATCATCATCGATATGCCGAAATACCTGCTGCCTACACAAAAACGCCTTTTGGCAACGGCACAGGAAATCGTTCTGGTCACCGAGATGTCGCTTGTCGGCATTCGCGATACTTTGCGCATTCGCTCGACGCTCAAGAACTTGGGCATTACGGCACGCGTCACCCAGGTTGCAACGAAAATAGGCCCGACTCGCCCGGCAGCCGTTGACGAGCAAACCTTTACCAAAGGCACACAGGCCTCGCTCGACTTCATCGTTCCCGACGATCATAAAGCCATGGTTGCCTCAAGCAACAGCGGTAAAATGCTTGACGCCATCGCCCCCTCTTCGCCGGTAACCCTTGCCATCCACAAACTGGCGGAACATCTTATGGGCTCAAACGGAGACGAAGCGAACCCAAAGAAGAACAAGAAATCAAACAGCAGCCTGATGGCCCTTCTGTTCAAGGTGTTTGTTAAGGGAGCGTCTAAAAAATGAGTTTTTCCATAGGCAAATCAGGGTCTGACGAGACAGGGAGCGATAACTCGATCTCTGCCTTGATCACGCGCATCCTGCCTGGCCTGAAAACGGAAATCACAGAAGAAAAAGCGGCCCGCATGTCGCGCCCCGAAGTGGTGCGCGAAGTCAAAAAATACGCGACGGATTTCTTGCGCCGTCAGGGTGTTGAACTCAACCTTCTGGACCAGCGCGATCTGGTCAGCATTCTGGCAACATCCATTTTGGGGGCCTCAACCCACGCAGACCCCGGCAATATGGCAGCATCAGACATCTTGCAAGCCCTTCAAAAACCGTCGGCCCCTCAATCGATGGCCGATATGGATGTCACCGCCGAATCACCGCCCGCCGATAACGGGGCCTCCGCCGAGTCGGAACGAGAACCCGAAACCGCGCCCAAACCCGCCGAGAAGCCGCTTAATGTGGCCAGCCGCGCCAGTGTGGATCAGGCAAAGATCAAACTCCAGCCGATGGTGCTGGAACGTATCGATACATCCGCCGCCGTTCATATGGCGCGAGAAGACCTTGCCCGCGATTTAAAGGGTATTGTCGGCGAACTGCTTTTCGAAACAAAGATCCAATTGAACGCCGCCGAACGCGTTGATCTTGTCGAACAGCTTTTGAACGATATGCTGGGACTTGGTCCGCTTGAGCCCCTTTTGGCCGACGAAAACATTTCGGAAATCATGGTCAACGGTCCCAAACAGGTTTACTGCGAAAGCCGCGGCAAGCTTTCAATCACCGATGTCAAATTCCGCGACAATGCTCACGTCATGTCGATCGCAACCCGCATCGTGACGGCCATCGGTCGTCGCATCGACGAAAGTTCGCCGCTTTGCGATGCGCGTCTTATGGACGGCAGCCGCGTTAACATCATCGTTCCGCCTCTGGCCATCGACGGCCCCTCAATCACCATTCGTAAATTCTCCAAAAAGAAGATTACGCTCGATACGATGGTGAAGTTTGAGAGTATTTCGCCACAAATGGCGCGCGTTCTGCGCATTGCGGGCCGGTGCCGCCTTAACATCTTGATTTCCGGTGGTACGGGTTCGGGTAAAACCACCCTGCTCAACGCGTTGTCACAGACTATCGATCACGGCGAACGTATTGTCACCATCGAAGATGCTGCCGAATTGCAACTGCAACAGCCGCACATCGTCCGTCTTGAAACCCGCCCCCCTAACCTTGAGGGGGCTGGCGAAATCACAATGCGCGATCTGCTTAAAAACGCGTTGCGTATGCGCCCTGACCGTATCATCGTCGGTGAAACGCGTGGTGGTGAAGCCATCGACATGCTTCAGGCTATGAATACAGGCCATGATGGTTCCCTTTCCACCGTCCACGCCAACCGTCCGCGCGAAGCGATTATGCGCTTGGAGAACATGGTCGGTCTTGGTGGTGCCAATCTGGCCCCACGCGCCATTCACCAGCAAATTGCTTCGGCTGTCGATATGATCATTCAGGTCAGCCGCATGCGCGACGGTTCACGCCGCGTGACCTATATTTCCGAAATCACGGGCATGGAAGGTGATGTTATCTCCTTGCAAGACTTGTTTATTTGCGATGTGACGGGCGAGTTGCCCGATGGTCGCCTGACGGTCGAGTTCAGGAATAACGGCTTGCGTCCCCACTGCTTGCCTAAAGCCGCCTATTTCGGCCTTGAAAAAGAGCTGATGGAGGCCATAGCATGTCCTTGAACCCGCAGCTGATTCTTATTCTTGGTGGCGGTCTCTTCATGATTTTGATCGCCGTCATCGCCTTTTCTGGCGGCGAACACGACACCCTTATAAAAAAGCGTATTGAGCGGGTTGGCGGCGCGCCCGTGCGCAAACAGAAAAAGAAGGGTCAGGAACAGGCCAAGCTTCTCAAAGAAACAAAAGACAGTAACTTTGTCGCGCTGAACTTCCTGATCAAGACATTTTTGCCCAATCCCCAAAAATTGCGCCACAGGCTGGCTTGCACGGGAAGAAACATCGGTCTGGGCGAATACCTGATGGTCAACACGGCCCTTGTCGGCACGCTTTTCTTTGTTTTTGCCTTCATCATTATGTGGCCCCGCCCTATCGCCACTTCGGCGGCCATTGCCATCGGCCTGCTTTTTCCCCATATGGTCACGGGAAGCATGATCAAACGCCGCCTAAAAAAGTTCAACGAAGGATTCCCTGAAGCGATTGATACCATTTGCCGTGGTCTTCGCTCTGGCCTTCCGATTACCGAAACGGTCGCGACAGTGGGGCGCGAATTACCGGATCCGATCGGGATCGAGTTCACCCGCATCAGCGACGGTGTCAAAATGGGCCGCTCGATCGAAGAAGCCATGTGGGAAGTGGCTCCGCGACTGGATACACCGGAATATCGCTTCTTCATTATTGCGCTCGCCATTCAGCGTGAAACAGGCGGTAATCTGGCAGAAACGCTGGGTAATCTGGCCGATCTGCTCCGCAAACGCCGCCAGCTTAAGCTGAAGATTAAGGCCATGTCTTCCGAAGCGCGCTCTTCGGCCATGATTATCGGCTCGTTGCCATTCCTGATGTTCACCATGTTGATGTTCGTCAATCCAGACTATGTCATGACTCTCTTTAACACCTCAGGCGGACGCATGCTTCTGGCTGGCGGCTTGACATGGCTTAGCATGGGCGTCCTTGTTATGCGCCAAATGGTCAATTTCGAGATTTAGCCATGTTTGATGACATCGACTCCCTCACCCACAACATCAACTTCCTCTCAACTTTGTGCGGAATCGTGGCGTCGGCCGTCGTCGTGTTGTTGTGGGTTACCTTTATTGATCGCGGGCCTGCCGCCGATCGACTGAAAGCCGTTACCCAACATCGGGACAGCCTTGAATCGATTACAACCAAAAAGAAGAACTCGCGCCGTTCCCAAATCCAGAAAATCAGCCTCATCAAACAGATCGTTGAACGCTTCAAACTCGCTCAGGGTCGAAGCATGGACGAGCTACGCCTGAAGCTGCGACGGGCGGGCTATCACTCCCGCGACTCGATGTTCGTCTTTTTGTTCGCCAAACTCGCCTGCATGATCGGCTTTGCTGCCACGTCCGTGTTTTTCTTCCTTGTTGTCAAGGTTGTCGATATGGACCCTATGTTCCTCCTTCTGGCCCCCCTGCTTGCCACGGCTGCCGGATGGATGTTCCCTGACATGTTCCTTAAAAACATGAGCCAGAAACGCGAAGAAGTCCTCCGCAAAGCCATGCCGGACGCGCTCGACCTGATGGTTATCTGCGCCGAGGCCGGTCTGGGCCTCGATGCCACTTTTGACCGCGTCAGCCGCGAAATCGCGCCAACCTGCGCCGAGTTGGCGGAAGAAATGGGCCTGACGGGCGTTGAATTGAACTTTCTTCCCGAACGTCACAAGGCCCTGCGCGGCCTGTCCGACCGCGTTCCCCTGCCTAGCGTGACGGCCTTGGTCAATACGCTGATCCAGACCGAGAAATACGGTACACCACTGGCCGCCGCACTGCGTACCTTGGGCGGTGAAATGCGTAATGACCGCATGATGAAGGCCGAAGAAAAAGCCGCCGCGTTGCCCGCGATCATGACCATCCCGATGATCCTGTTTATCTTGCCGCCGTTGTTTATCGTTCTGATTGGACCAGCCGCTCTCAAGGTTTCGGCTATCATGCACGGCCAGGGCTAAAGCCTCGTCTTAAACGACCATCCCGATATCCTTGAGCATCAACAGCGTTTCCATCGGTGAACCAGCCGGACGATAGCGCATAAGCATATCGATACGCGCCTCCAGTGTTGTGTAGAGCTTGCGCAACTTCCACTCACGCTGATCGGGCCGCACAGCCCCCAGCGGATTGTCAACATCCCAGTGCACACGCACTGGATCGCCCGGCCAATCGACGGGACACAAGGAACGGGCCTCTTCCGACAATGTGATAATGACATCGACTTTGACATAAGAAGCGGCAGCGTAAAAATCCTGCACTTTCTTGGGATGGAGTTTGGCAACGTCAAAGCCGTTATATTGCAGCAAGGCAACGGTCTCTGGATCCACGGTCGCAGCTGGCGATATCCCCGCGCTCCGCGCCCTGTACAAGCCGCTTTGGCGGGCATTGAGCAAGGCTTCAGCGACGAGGCTGCGCGAAGCATTCCCCGTCGAAAGAAACAAAACCAAAAGAGGTTGCGTTGCCATAATCCCCGAAACCGACCGTAACCGAAAACGAATCACCATGGCCAGCGTAAGAGTCAGGGATTCACGCCGCAACCGTTTGATTAACGCTTTGCTAACCATTTCACAAAGTGTTGCCGTTACGACTCGCTTTGTTTCGAGGCAGGTTCCATCAGCACCAAAATCAGAAGGGGGAAAGGAGCGGAAGACGCTGGACGCCAACTTCGTCGATTTTATCTCTCCGTAAAAGGTGATTTGAAGAAATCGTTTTAGATCAAGGGGTTGCCCGTTACTCTCGATTTCAAGAAAGCTGTTACAGATCAATGGGTTAGGCCAAAAAGACTCCCGAACAGCCCCTCGAGCGTACCCAAGACGCCCTCCCGTGCGTCACAGAGCCCTTTTTAGCCTTGATTCGTTGATTCTAAATGACTTTTTCCAAATCAAAAACGAGGCAGAAACCGAAGGCAGAAAAGGCGGGCGAGCCGCTAGCCCAGCCCCCTCTTCGAACCCAACGCGCCTTACGGAAAAAGGATTAACCGAGCCTCTGTCACGACAGCATCAAGTTTAGCATCGTGCGCTTCGACAGGAAGCACCTCAACCTCCTGCGCCGCGTAGGCTAGCCCGACAGATAGACAGCCTCCTTGCTTGCGCAAGGCGGCCAGCGTGCGATCGTAATAGCCTCCGCCCTGCCCCAGACGATAGCCCTCTCGGTCAAAGCCCAGTAAAGGGACCAACAGAACATCGGGCACAACAAGCGGCGCATCGGGCATCGGCTCGGGGATCAACCACGCGCCGATCCGCAGCATGTCCTTTAATCCGTAAGCACGAAAAGACAAAGCCTCGCCGTCCGGTGTTGTGCAGGGCAGGCAGAGCCTGTGACCGCGCTGGGTGAGGCTCTCCATCAACGGACGGGGGTCTATCTCGTCACCAACGGCACTATAACCCGCGACCAACGCTTCGGGCGGCAGGGACAGGCCCTTATCAAAAACAGCGGCCAGCCTTTGTGCCGCCTCAAGCGACGTGGCAGCCGCTCTTTTCTGGCGCAGCTCCCGACGCAGGGCTTGCTTTTCCTCGCTCACGCTCAATCGACAATCCGCCATGCGCCATCAGATTGCAGACAGGCGGTCCCATAAACATTTTGCAAATCGTTGCCGATCCAGCTCTGCGTCGTATATTCGCGGCACGTCTGGCCAGCAGCACTCATATAGGTTGGCGATGTTTGCGAGGCCATCATGCTGGCTGGCACAACATATTGCGTTTGGGGCCGCACAACCGTCGTTTCATAGACAACGGTCCTCATCGGCGGCATATAACGCGGGGGCATCGGCCTGTAGGCAGGCGCATAATAAATCGGCTCTGGACGCCAATCGCGGCGATGATGATAGCGTGGGCCATGATCATGGCGACCGCGCGCGTGATAAGGAGAATTAAGCGAGACATAGATATCCGTATCCGCTTTGGCAGGCATCGCCCCCAGCAAAAAGCTGAACGCCACAAGCGCAAAAAGGAAAGAAGAAACTTTTGTCATGACGGAACCTCCAATAAAGGGGGCAAAACTGTGGAAGTCGAGAGGAGGGCACAAACCCGGCGGTCCTGCCCTCCCCTTACACTTTACGGCTTATTCAGCCTTTTCAGGAACGGCCTCGGGGGCCAGTCCCTTACCTTTCATCGGGCAATCGTCAGGATCGGTGCATCCCATGCCCTTTTTCATCATCCCTTTGCCATGAGGGCCCATACCGTCCATACGAAAATGCGGGCCACGACTTTCGGCCAGCTTCGCCCGGTCTTCCGGTGTCATCTGGGACGCAATCTCGGCAAAGGATTCACTACGCGCACGCATCATCTTCTGGCTCAACGCCTGAATCTCCGCATCCTTGGCAAGGAATGAGTCCTTGTCGAAGGTAGGTGCCTTCAAGATTGCGTCCAGCTCCTTTTGCTTAGCCATCAAGGCCTCAAAGGTTGCCTTGTTTTCTTCATGCTGCTTTGTCATCGAGTCATGCATAAGCTTTTGACCGGCTTCGGACAACCCGAGGCCAGCCCCCATTCCCTTCTTGACAGGCATCGTTTGGGCCGTCTTGGTCGTTGCCGCCGCTGTTGCTGTTGTGGTTGCCTCGGTCGTCTTGGCCTGAGCCAGACCCGACACCAGCAAAACGGACAAAAGCGCGGAAGCTAAGATAAGGTTTTTCTTTTTCATGGGGTCTCCTCCTTAGATGGGGATTGATGCTGTTATCAAACACGATCAGCATGTCAAAATTATGCTCTTTTGAAAGATTTTTCGCCTCATTCCTGCCAAAGCAAGGACAGGTGGGCAAAGAAAGAAATGATATGTCCCGAAACTAAAGCGCCTGTTTTACGTTGAAGAACAAGCGGGTTGCCCCTTTAACCGCCCTCCGTTTCGGAAGTCTTTCTTTCGTGACAGACGGCAAGATATAGCATATTGTAATCATTCTAAACACCACATTTAGTCGCCTGATAAGGAATCCTCTTCCATGTTCAATCTGATGCAAGTCGAAAATGGCACCGAGCTGACCCTCGAGCGCACGCGCGACGGCCTCCTGACGAAATTCGGTATCGAGACGTTGAAAGATCGCTATCTCCTTCCCGACGAAGAACCACAAGATATGTTCGCACGCGTCGCCATGACTTTTGCGGATGATTCGGATCACGCGCAGCGCATGTATGATTATATCAGCCATCTGTGGTTCATGCCCGCCACACCGGTGCTCAGCAACGGCGGCGCAAAGCGAGGCCTGCCCATCTCCTGCTTTCTGAACGAATGCGGCGACAGCTTGCAGGGCATCGTCGATCTGTGGAACGAGAATGTGTGGCTCGCGTCGCTGGGCGGCGGCATTGGATCGTATTGGGGCAACCTGCGCTCCATTGGCGAGGATGTGGGCCGCAGCGGCAAGACCTCTGGCATCGTGCCCTTTATCCGCGTACAGGACAGCCTGACGCTGGCGATCAGCCAAGGCAGCTTGCGGCGCGGCTCATCCGCTTGCTATCTGCCCGTCAGCCATCCCGAAATCGAAGAGTTTATCGAGCTGCGGCGGCCAACCGGCGGTGACATCAACCGCAAGGCACTGAACCTGCACCACGGCGTCGTTATCACCGATGCCTTTATGCGCGCCGTGGAAAACGATGAGGAATGGGCCCTCACCTCCCCCAAGGATAGCGCAGTCATCAGCAAGGTGAGTGCGCGTAATTTGTGGATTCGCCTGCTGACCGCCCGCATCGAAACGGGCGAGCCCTATCTTCTTTTCATCGACACCGTCAACCGCGCGGTGCCAGAGCATCACAAGCTGGCGGGCCTGAATGTCAAAATGTCCAACCTGTGCTGCGAGATCACGCTGCCGACAGGTGAAGATAAAGATGGCGGCGAGCGCACAGCGGTTTGCTGTCTCTCCTCGCTCAATCTTGAGAAGTTCAAGGAGTGGGAGACTCACCCGACCTTTATCGAAGATTGCCTGCGCTTCCTTGACAACGTCCTGTCCGACTTTATCCGCCGCGCCCCCGACAGCATGGCACGCGCGAAATATGCCGCGATGCGTGAGCGATCCGTAGGCCTTGGGGTCATGGGCTTTCACTCCTTCCTGCAAAGCCAGCACATCCCGTTTGAAAGCGTGATGGCGAAGGTCTGGAACAAGCGCATGTTCCAGCACATCAAACAGCAAGCCGACGAAGCGTCTCGCGAGCTAGCGCATGAGCGCGGCGCGTGCCCCGATGCCGCCGAGTACGGCATCATGGAGCGTTTTTCCAACAAGATCGCGATTGCGCCAACGGCCTCTATCTCTATCATCTGTGGCGGCGCGAGTCCGGGGATTGAGCCGATTGCGGCCAACAGTTTTCTGCACAAAACACTCTCAGGCAGTTTCCCCGTCCGCAACAAATATCTGGCCGCCGTTCTTGAAAAATACGGACGCAACGACGAAGACACATGGAGCGAGATCACGATCCATGAAGGCTCTGTCCAGCATCTCGCCTTCTTATCCGATGATGAGAAAGCCGTGTTCAAAACGGCGTTCGAGCTGGATCAACGCTGGGTCATAGATTTAGCGGCAGACAGAACGCCGTTCATTTGTCAGTCTCAAAGCCTCAACCTGTTCCTGCCCGCCGATGTGCATAAGAAAGACCTGCACATGCTGCACTATCTGGCGTGGAAGAAGGGTGTGAAGAGCCTCTATTACTGCCGCTCCAAATCGCTTCAACGCGCCGAAAAAGCAACAGACCTGCCAATCGTGGAAGCTCAACACGAACCGGCCAACGCCAACTATGAAGAATGCCTTGCTTGCCAATAAAGGAATCCCCTCATGTCAAAACTGCTCGAACATAATCCCGTCTATAAACCCTTCAGCTATCCGTGGGCGTATGAATGCTGGCACCGGCAGCAACAGCTTCACTGGCTGCCCGAAGAAGTGCCCATGGCCGACGACATCAAGGACTGGACGGGCAAGCTGACGGATACCGAAAAGAATCTGCTCACGCAAATCTTCCGCTTTTTCACGCAAGCCGACGTGGAAGTGAACAACTGCTATATGAAACATTATGCGCAGGTGTTTCAGCCGACAGAAATCCAGATGATGCTCTCGGCCTTTTCCAATATGGAGACGATCCATATCGCGGCCTATTCCTATTTGCTCGACACGATCGGCATCCCAGAGATCGAGTATTCCGCCTTCCTTCATTACAAGGAAATGAAGGACAAATATGAGTACATGCAAAACTTCAATTGCAGTAACCCGACGGAAATCGCCCGCACGCTCGCGGTCTTTGGCGGCTTTACAGAAGGGCTGCAACTCTTCGCCTCGTTCGCGATGCTGATGAACTTTCCGCGCTTTAACAAAATGAAAGGCATGGGCCAGATCGTCACATGGTCGGTGCGAGACGAAACGCTGCACACGCTGTCCATCATCCGCCTCTTCCACACCTTTATCGAAGAAAACCGCGAGGTCTGGACGCCGCAATTCCAGCAAGAACTCACCGAGTCTTGCCAAACAATCGTCACGCATGAAGATGCCTTTATCGACCTCGCGTTTGAGATGGGCGGCATCGAAGGCATGACGGCTCAAGACGTGAAAAACTATATCCGCTATATCGCCGACCGCCGTTTGCAGCAGCTTAATCTGCAACCCGTTTATCACGTCGAGAAAAACCCGCTGCCGTGGATGGACGAAATGATGAACGCGGCGGAGCACGCCAACTTCTTTGAAGCCCGCGCCACGGAATATAGCCGCGCCGCCACCCAAGGCACATGGGAGGAAGCGTTCGAAGCGATGATTAATGCGGCGTAAAACAGGCTCCACCCTGCCCGCCACCACGGAAAAACCTTGACTCACAGGCGCAATAGCGGGACTCTGGCTCCAGACAACCGCTTTTGCACGAGGATCGCCATGTTCAAGAAAACAGCCTCTCTTCTTCTGGTTCTGCTGGCCGCCTGCGCTTGCGCCTCAAGCAGCCCCAAGATCATCCAAGCCTCGACCAACATGCCGGATATCCGCATCACGGTCGGCATGGCCACCCAAGTCGAAATGCCCGACCAAGGCCGTGTCCAGTCTGTCGCCGTCGGCGATCCCTCCATCGTCAAGGCCGAGCAAGCCACCGATGTGGTCAGCCTGATCGCCACGGGCGGCATCGGGGAAACCAACCTCATCATCCGCTCCCGCGACGACGACAACGAGCTCCACGTCTATCAATACCGCATCATCGTGCAGGGACGGTAAGAGCCTGTTTACAATCTTGTGACATTATCCCTAACTGCGTCACTCCGGCGAAAGCCGGAGTCCAGTGGCGCGGCGTCTGCCGCGCATAAGACTCTTTTGGTCCGCTAGCCTGCCCCGCACTTGATGCGGGGCGTGCCGCTGGATTTGTACAAACAGGCTTTTTGCCTGTTTGTATCCTCGGCAAGCCTCGGACTTCGGGCCTTACGGCCCTCCGCGCAAAACGTATACGTTTTGTCGCCCTGTGCCGGAATGACCCTGTTTTTCGAATCCGATGTCACTTTGTAAACAGGCTCTAAGCCTCTCGCCCCCTCAAAAAACGGGGTACAGAAGGCCGCCTCTTCGATTCAGAAAAAACCCTTTAGAATCAACGAACCGAGACAAAAAAGGGCTCTGAGAGCGAGCTGAGCCCTCATTTGGTACGCTCACGGGTCTGTTCGGGAGTCTTTTTAGGCTAAGTCGTTGATGTATAACAGCTTTCTCAAAATCGAGACCACCCACCAACCTGTTGATATATAACGATATTCTAAAACATCTTTCACGCGAGACTAAAATCAGGAAAGTTTCCATCACCCCAGCAAAAATACCCCGCAATAAAAAGGGGTCCTTGTTGAAGACGCGGCTCATTCACGAGCTGGAGGCTGCGGTGTGCCCTCACCAAGCGTTTTGTCGAACCCTGCGGGTTCGAACGCGCGGAGGCGCACGCCACAAAAAAACCGCCCTGAAGGGCGGTCATTTTGTGGCGTCCCTTAATAGACGCAATTCGAAAAGAATACAAGCAAGAGGTGTTGAATCTCAACAAGATTCGACCGCTTGCGCTTGGTTAAATGGCCTGTGTGCTATTTCTTAGACTGGGATAGGACTTTGATGATGGTGGTGGCGAGGTATTTGGTTTGCTTGGCGTTGAGGGGCTGCGAGAGGGCTTCTTTGTAAACGTAGCTCGCCCATTTCGCGAGGGCTTGGCGGGTGAGTTTAATCTTGTGGCGGTCTGCGGCTTCCATAAGCCAGCCCAAGGCCGAGCCGAGAAGTGCATCGTCACAGCTTGCCGCCAGCTTGCGATCAAGCGGCAAGTCCATAATCTCGTGGCTATTAACATCCAAAGCCGCCGCGATCTTGAGTATCCATTCAATGCTAAGCGGTGACTGGGCGTTTTCAAGGCGGCTCATGTGGGGCGCGGAGGTGCCAATCCGCTTGGCAAGCTCACGCGACGATAGGCCCCGCTCTTCGCGAAGTTCCTTGATACGGTTAGGAATCTGTGGGGTGCCCGTCAATGCAGTGCCCTTTCTTGTTCTTTTGGTGGTGAGCATAACGTGGCGCAAACGCACGTTACATATGATTACGCATTATGTAACGCCCGCATAACAAAAGTCAAGTTTTTTCGGGTTTGGTAGGAGCTGTTAATCATAAAACCTTGATTGTCGTTCCCAAACAACGGCCTCTTGATAAGTATGCCATGTATATTTAGACTATACGCAATGATAATTACCGTTGACAAACCGGAACAATCTTGCTATGGGTTGGGAAGAAGGACTTGTTGCATAGTTGTTTTGATTGGTGTGGTGCATATTTATTAAAGAGATAACCATAAGCCCAAGGAACGCACGATGGCGACGCGGCTGCATAAGAGAAAGAGCATTCCAGTTCGTGTGGGCGAAGGCCCGACACCGGAGCGGCGCAACCAAAGCCGGATCGTGACTGAGGTCATTGATCGCGATACCGATAACAAAGTCCTTATGTGCCGCTATAAGGTCATTGGCGATACGCCGCTGGATGCCTATCTTTTGCGTGGCAAGATCACCCAAGATGAACACCGTGTAGGGATCAAGTTCAAGGCGGCGTATTTGCGGGCTGTTCTGCGCATTCACGCAGAAGACACAGGCGCAGGAGCTCATGGCGATCCAGAAATGGCCTTCATTACGCCTGTACACAGTGAGCGGGTCTTGCGTGAAGCCTATGGCGTTTTAACGCCCACGCAGAAGGCTCTTATCATTTCTGTTTGTGGCCATGATGAATGGGCGGGCGGTACAGTCAAGCTTCGCACCCTGCACCGCGCCCTTGAGGCATTGGCTAAGTTATGGAAGCTTGGTTAATGTTAAGTATATTACACGCCGTTACACGAAGCGTAACTATCTTGCATTAAGCATAACTTTTCCGTTGACGCAGGTCATGTTTTCTGGTATCAATTCGTTATCGTAGCAATACGTCTAAATGCCGCAAAGCTACCCAGCCGCCCCTCTTTTTGACGGGCGGTTTTTTGTTTCTCCGCATTCCATTTCTATAGCCTTTAAAAGCTTCAACGGCGCATGAAACGTACGCCGATTGCACCCCCGCGTTTCCTCTTCCCTCACATCGTAGAAAGGTAGGCCTCGCATGAGAACCAATATGTCTGAGCTGATTGATCTTGCCTTAACGCAAGCCATCGAGCGTTACATGGAGATGGAGCCTGACGCTGTTTATGAAGCCATTGCCCACGAATGGCCGGACCAGATGGCCGTGATCCTGACCGAGTTTATGTTTCGCACAACATGCGGTCTTCATGATGAAACGACGACTTTTATTCAGGTGCCACGGGCACAGGGCGGCAGCACTTTCCTGATCCCCCTGTGCCGCTGTGACTGGTCAGACGAGTAAGGGTTTTAGTCTTCGTCGCAGGCTTCGCAAGGAGTGGGTTGTATTACGTTGTCATACGAACCCGCCCTTTCGCAAAACGTCATACGTTTTGGAAAAGAAGCCTTACAGGGCTGCCGCCCATGCACCCGCTTCATTCCCCTAATAAGAACACAAGAGGTGTTTATGACAGAAATCAAGATGCCTGTAAAACGCGCTCGCAACAGCATGATCGTCGTGCGTGTTAATGCCGAACAAAAAGCCCTTGTTGTTCAAGCAGCAGAACGCGAGGGTTTGCAGCTTTCAAGCTTTATCCTCATGGTGTTGGTGCGCGTCCGTATCTTGCCACAAAGTTGTTTGAAGGCACTTAAACGCCGCCCCGTGGCCTGTTTTACGGAGCTGCATGACTTGCTGGGCATCGTGAACAAGATCGGCGGCAATTGTAAGCAGCTCAAGTCCGCGTTGCCAGACGTGGAGGGTTTAGCCGCCACCCACAGCCAATTGATCCATGCAGCGTCAGTTTTGACCAACGCTCTTCATGGCGGAAGGCTACCTCACGGGATCAATCTTTACCACTTTCAAGACGAGCTGACCAAGCTGGGGCATGGGTTTAATCAGGCCGTTAAGAACGTTAATATGGGACGGTCGGACGACAGGAGCCTTTCGTCTTTTCTCTATGCCATCGAGCGTCAAGCCGCCAAACTATCTTTAGCCTTACATGAAGACAAACACATTGGCGATATTATTCATCTTGCCATTGACGAACACACGAAGCGCAACCGCTGATGTGGATTCAGGGGCGCAGACGCGGCGGTGCGAAAGACCTCGCCTATCATTTACAGAAAACCGAAGAGAACGAGTCTGTTTCCGTTAAGGAACTCGGCGGCTTTGCCTTTGACGGGCTGACGAGTGGCAACCTGACCAAAGCCCTGCGCCAGATGGAAGCTATAGGTTATGGCAAGGGGCAGAAGCGCAATCTTTATCACGCCATCCTTGCCCCTGCCTATGGCGAAACCCTAAACGCGGCTCAACAAAAATTTATGGTGGCGTACTATGCCGAACATATGGGCCTTGTGGGGCATGATTGCGCGCTTGTCGAACATTGGAAGAAGGGCAAGCAGCATTTTCACCTTGTGTTCAACATTATTAACCCGACTACGGGCAAGACGCATGAGCTTAAATGGTCAAAAACCAAGGAATGGAAAATCTCTCGTGGCCTTGAAGAAATCTTTGGCCTCTCGACAACAGATATCAAAGGTAAGGCCGCACGGACATGGGAGATGCAACGCGGCAAGCGCACAGGCATTGATCCGCGCAAGATGCGCAAGGATGTTACGGCCATCTTTCATGCTAACGCGACAACGCAAGAGTTTATCGCCGCGCTTGATAAAGCTGGCTTTGTTTTAACGAAGGGGCAGCGCGGTCAACTGGTGCTGGTGGATAGGTTCGGGGACACCCACGGCCTCATGCGACAGATTGAGGGAAAGAAGCTGGCTGACTTGCGTCAGAAGCTCGTGGGCATTGAGCGCGAAAATTATCCGGATCATGCCGAACTGGTAAAGGCGTGTAAGCCGCTTAAAGCCAATGCACCGCGTGAGAAGAAAGAACCGACAGACCTGCAACAGGTGCGCGAGGGCGTGCAACGGGCCTATCGCGCCAGCAAGTCCGGCGCGGCGTTCTTCGCAAGCCTCAACAAGAAGGGGTATGCGCTGGGACGCGGGTTAAAGGGTTTTGCCATTATCGACGGCAACGGTGAGCGGCATAATCTGGATCGACTGCTTGGCAAGGACGTGGCGAAGGGGTTGAACAAGAAGTTCCCAGACCTTGCCGCGCTACGTCCGCGCCCTGTCTCGGAACTCATGCGCTGTATGAATTCCAAGAAGCATGGGGGCAAGCGTAGATCATGTGGCGGAGGGGCTGGATTCAATCTTGCTTCTGCGCACACCCCCGAGACAAACAAACCGCTGCGTCCCGTTTCCATTAAAGCCGTACATATATCACCCAAGAGGCAAGAACCAACCCCAACAAGACCAGCACCCACCAAGAAAGGCTGGCCGGAAGCGGCGATCCTCGATTGGAAAGTCTGGGGTCACAAGTTCCCTGCGCGGTTTTTTACCCTGTGGCCGGAACTCGCACCCATTGGGTTTGTCCCGTTCACACCGCCGCAACGGTAACAGCACAAATCATCACCAGAAATTACAGGCCCAAAGCCCGTAATGCCATGCGCTTGTCCGAGTGCGTGGGTTTTTAACATAAGCAAAGGAGACAGCGCATGACAGAACCGACCAAACTCAACGTCTATGATCGTGTGACGCAAAAGATTATTGCTGATCTTGAGCAAGGGGTGCGCCCTTGGCAAAAACCTTGGAGCGGCGACAGTACCGCAAGCCGTATCATGCGCCCCTTGCGCCATAATGGCGAGGCCTATAACGGCGTGAATGTTTTACTCCTATGGGATGCTGCCTTACGCGGCGGTTATCAGAACCCGACTTGGATGACCTTCAAACAAGCTGAAGTCTATGGGGCGCATGTCCGCAAGGGTGAGAAATCTTCCTTTATCGTTTATGCCGACAAGATTACAAAGCTTGAGGCCGACTCCATGACGGGCGCGGATGTCGAGCGACATATTCCCTTTATGCGCGGGTACAATGTGTTCAATGTCGAACAGATTGAAGGCTTGCCGGAGCGGTTCCTTATTCGCCCAGAGGCTTTGCCTGAAACGTCCCTTATCGAACGCCTTGTATCCGTCGATGATTTTATGATGAATACGGGAGTCGTCATCCGGCATGGCGGCGGCAGGGCCTATTACGCAGAAGGCAGCGATCATATCCAGATGCCGTCCTTCGATGCTTTCAAAGACGCAGAAAGTTATTACGCCACGCTTGCCCATGAGACAACGCACTGGACAAAACACAAGAGCCGCCTTGACCGCGACTTTGGTCGTGTCGTGTGGGGTGATGAAGGCTATGCCAAGGAAGAGCTTGTTGCCGAGATTGGCGCGGCCTTCCTTTGCGCGGATTTAGGCATCACGCCAGAAATCCGCGAGGATCATGCCGCCTATATCGACCATTGGCTCAAAGCCCTTAAAAGCGACAAGAAACTGATCTTCACCGCCGCCGCCCATGCCACGCGGGCGGTCGAGTTTATGAAAGCCAAACAGCCTGTTTTGCCCGTCCCAGCCCCCAGTTGAGGGGCTGAAAGGTTAAAAACATCACTTTCGCATGGAATTAACCAACCTGTTTATGGTATGGATAGTTCATGATTACAGGACGTCAAATACGCGCAGCGCGAGGCCTGTTAGAGTGGAAGGCCGAAGACCTTGCCAAAAAGGCAGGCACCACGCGTGTGACGATTAGCAAGATTGAATCCGATCTTGTGCAGCCCCAAGAAAAAACACTAACCCGCATCCTTGCTGCTTTTGACAAGCACGGCGTAGAGTTTCTGGAAGATGAAGGCGTGAAGATACGCAAGCAGAATATGCGTATCTATTCCGGCAAAGCGGGCTATCGCCAACTTCTCGATCACATTTATGAAACACTCAAAGACGGTGGACGTATTCGCCAGTTTAACTTTGGTGACGAACGCTATTTGCCTTATGCCGATAATTTTGTCAGCGAACACACACAGCGCATGGGCGAGATTGATGGGCTTGATGCACAAGTCTTGGCCATTAAGGGTGAGGTTAACTTACCCCTTGCTTACTGTGAGTATCGCACTCTCGATAAGGCCTATGCGGTCATGGCGCCCTATTACATTTATGATGATTATCTCGTCATGTCGCTCAACGAGTCGAGCCACAAAAAAGAGTTCATCACGATCCATTCAAAGTTTTTGACCGAGCGTTATGTTCAAGAGTTTGAGCTTTTCTGGTCGAAGGCAGACACACCCGCCAAAAGACGGGGTAAATAATGGAACAGCCGCTTCTTCAAAGACTGGGCGGCTTTCAACTGGCTGTTGTCACGATGAACCCGCATGATCCGGTGCATTGTGCCATGCTGGGAAAAACCCTTGAAGACGCGATTCGGCATGAAGCCAAAACCCACGGCGCATATTTTGATCCGGCGCGGGCCAGCCGCATCATCCATGCGGTACGCACGGGAAAGATTCAAGCCCAGTTCCTATTGGCCGCGTGGGAGAACTGCACCCCAAGGCCAATAGGCGTAGCGATTGAGTTCCCCACGGTTATGGGTGTCCGTGAAGGAAACCAGATTGTCCACTACGCCGCGACCTATGGCGAGGACACATGCCTGTTACCCGAACAGATCAAAGCCCTCCTGAAAGATCGTAACGGAAGGCCTTGTTACAGCGGCACCCAGCTTGGCTTACTCTTCGAGCAAGAGCGAATGCGCAAAATGCTGACCGAAGGCAGTCCGCTGTTTGGAGCAACACCACGAGGCCGCATCGGCGAATTCTCGGCGCACAGCACCAATATGATTGCTTTGCTCGATCACTTTGGTGCAAGCCTCGGCATAGCAACACAAGACGCGGTTTTTGAACTGGATGGGCTTTATCACCTCAAGCCCCGCTGGCCGATGGAGGTTGAAACGCGGGAGATTCTCACCGCAAACGGCACACCCGCAAGGCGCATCTTTGTAAACCACTGGGAAAACGGCAGTGGTACGCAACAGATCGCGGCCAGCTTTACGGAAGGCTATTCAACCTTCACGGATCAAACTGTGACGCGGGTGCAGATCACAAGCAACGGCCATCTGCCAAAAGGAAGCGAGCTGAAGGACGTGCTGGTTTCCCTGATCCGCGTGGGATCCGACGAGATCGAGGACAGAAGATGGGGACAGCCAACCGCACCCACAACAAAATCAAAACGCAGCCCCATCATCCCGATCACGGCCCACCGCGATGAAATCCTTCGCGCCGCCTATGGCTCAAGCGCGGATGAGCTGTTTGTGCCAAAGCGCGGCACAGCGGATGATTACCCAATCATCGGCAGCAAACAACCGATCATTCGCATCCACGTTCTGAACGAGCCTGAGATAACAGCCGCTCTGAAAGAGCTAGGCCTCACAACCCGCAAGCTTGGCCCGCACCCCATGCTTCCGGCTTCTATGGACTTCGCCGCCATGCCCCAAGGCGCAGCTGGCTTCCCCATCCCACCGGCACGGCCACTGCAAACCACCGCCAAGGCCGACGATTACGGTAGGCCGATGTTTGAGTTGGTGGCTTAAGGCACAATCAGTTTCGTAAATTCGTTATCGGGATAGATAAACAGGTTGTTGAAATGCCCACATAGGGATTTTCGGGCGCGGTAGCCGTTCACACGGCGCAACATACCCAGATAGCTGGTGACGGACTCGCCTAGTTTGGCAAGGCCTTCCGGCTCCAACGGACAGCCCTTATGCTCCCATGCCGCAATCTTTTGCTTGCAACGTGCAACCGACATATTGCGCAGGTAGGTGCGGTTGGGTTTGATGACGAAGCCAACAAAGTCAATGCCCTGCGCGGCAGGGTGGAGTTTCTTTTTATCGGGATGAAGCCGCAAATCGAGATAGTCCAAAAGAAACGTCTCCATCCGCGCATAATGTTCGTTCAACACCTCTGCGCTTTCGTCGAACATCACAATGTCATCGACATAGCGGCCATAGTATTTGGCGCGAAGCGCGTGCTTGGCGAATTGATCCAACTCGTTCATATAGACATTGGCGAAAAACTGGCTTGTCAGGTTGCCGATGGGAAGCCCTCTGTCATGAGGTGCATGAAGCAAGCTTTTATGCAGTGGCACCAGATTGAATAGCCTGTTCGTTGAGCGAAAAATGGCATCTTCGCGGGGATTGTGATGAACGACTTGGCAAATCAAATCCCACAACCACACTTCGGGAACGAGGGGGCGTAAAATATCCAGAAGAATGCCGTGATTGATGCTGGTGAAAAAACTCGCAACATCAGCCTTCAACACAAAAGCGGGCCGCGTCCAGTTGCGAGTCACAGACCGCGCGAAGCCGGACACACGGCGACAACCATCATGCGCCCCGCGCGTGGGAATGCAGGCATAGGTATCCCTGATAAACCGCGCATAGAAACGCCCCTTGATCGCATTGTAAATCAGGTGATGCACGATCCTATCCCGAAAGCTGGCCGCCCAGACCTCGCGCGCTTTGGGATAGGTCACGACAAACGCGATACTGCGCCCGATATGGTAATTTCCGTCGCGCAAATCATACCATAGGGACATAAGGTTGCGTTCCAGATCGGCTTCAAAGGCCAACTGATGCAGCGTATTGCGCTTATGGCGTCTGCAGTCAAAATAGGCATCAAACAGCACTTCAAGCGTCAGCTCAGCGGGGGTAAAGGGCATAACAGGCCTTATGAAAACAAGATTGAATCGGGAAAGAGGATTCAACTCCGGGCACAACGAACATAGTTATTGTTCGTCTTATTGTTGTTGTTCTGATTGCCGTCACTGAACCGCTGAATCCACGCGTTATTAGTATTGTTCTCTGAGGACGACCAGTAGTTACGTTTGATAGCGATCTTATGAACGCCCATGGCGAAGACTCACCACAGGCGACTTCAGCGACCCTGCCTTGCCGACTTGTCCGCCATAGTTCGAAGAACGACGGCGGAAGCCTTGGCGTAGGCAGGTCCTTCGCCTCTGCTTTGGTGGGCTTTGAAGGACGTGATACAAAACAGTTTCAAGATACTGGGCGCGAAGGTCGTCAGGTCTGTGGATAGGAAATCGAGACGTTTTTGGCTGGGCACTCGTTTCTTGTAAAGCTTGTCTGGTTAACCTCCTTTTCCGCACACCGCCGCTATCCGAGATGAATGCGCTCTCCAAGCCGAGCCTTGACTCAAACTTGTTCTGGCTTCCTCTTCCCCGAACTTTTAAGCCAGCCTTGCGCTTGACGCGCCAAGCTGTCTGTCATTTCTACAAGCCCCGCATATTTGCCACGGGGCAGAACGCGCAGATCGTGGGCCATGCGCAGCATGACCTCCACAAGCTGGATGCGTTCAAGAATTTCTGTGATATGCGCCGTGCGATCCGCCGCGCTGTTGGCGCGATAGATAAATAGGATAAGCTCCAACACCTCATCCCGCATTTTCTCGCCCAATGTGTATTTATAATCACGCGGAAAATCCTTTGTCGCCATCATCAACCGAAGCAAAAGGTCATAAGCGGCCTTATATATCGGTAAATGTTTGTACTGTGCCATTAGCGCACCACTTTCTAACCGCCCAAACGCATGTCACACATCATGATCCCTTAAAAATTTTCCGCGCCCCGCTTCGCGGGAACAGAAGAAAATGATTAAAGGATTAAATAATTCATCTCCGGGCACACCGAACATAGTAATTGGTCGTCTTGCCGTAGTTGCTCTGATTGCCGTCACTGAACCGCTGAATCCACGCGCCATTAGTACTGCCCTCTGAGGACGACCAGTAGTATGAACCACTTGTGTTAAAGCTTGCCCTGAGGGGGCCTGTCGTGCCGCTGTGGTCATCATCCAGATCGCTGTTCACCGTCGGGAGCGGATGATCCACATCATCCGTGCCAATCAGGTTGGCATACATCACGTCAAGCTCAGAGATCGCAGGCAAGTACCAGCCGCCGCCAGCCAATGCGTTACAGGTTTCTGCCGCAGCGTGCACGCCCGTCGCGTCCGCCACGAGCAAGGCCGTGTTGTTCGGGCCGTTCGCGGCATTGTCATTATCCCATGCCGTGCCGGTTCCTATGTCCGTCGTGGCCGACTGCGTCAGGCTGTCCTTCCACTGCATCGTGCTGCGCGTGCCGGTGCAGGACGAGGTCGCGGTGCTCCATGTCATGCCGAGGTCACAACGCCGGACGAAGAAGTCCGTCGTTGTGCCCGGAACGTCGCCCGCGTACACCATCACGTCGTTCAGGCTCGTCGGGTCGCTGCCGAACAATCTGGCACAGCCCGCGTTCGTCGGGGCCGACAGGTCGCCGCTGGGGCAAGTTGACAGGCCCATCAATGTTGTGATCGTGATGCTCATATTTTGCGGCAGGGTCAGCGTTGTATCCAGATCATTGCCAGATCCGTCCGTCAGCTCAGTGGCGGCTATGTTGAGCGCCGTCACCGTGATCCCGTCCGTGTCGCTGTCGCCAGCCTGCACCGTATAGGTGAAGATCGCATTGCCCGATGTGATGCTTGCGAACGTCGCCGTGCGGGTTACACCGCCAATGTCTAAGGTCAGGGTCGGGTTGCCGCTCTTGACCAGCGTTTCACTCGCATCCAGCGTAAAAGTGATCACGTCGTTGGTGCCTGCCGGTGTGCTGCCGCTCGTTACCGCCGTCAGGGCCGTAATCGTGGGGGCTACCAGATCGGGCACGGTGCCGGTCGAGGTACCAGAGACGGTCAACACCATGGGAGCACCGTTGCTGCCTGTTAAGCTGCCGCCGTTCTTCTGGACTTCTTGTGCGATGATCGTGGACAGGGTTTCATCCGCGCTCACAACCGTATAGGTGAAGATCAGGCTCGTCGTCCCGCTGCCGCTTGCATAGTCCGCCAGCCGGTCTTGCCCGCCCAGCGTAAAGGCCAGTTGCGGCGAACCGCTTACATTCACCGCTGCGCTCAGCGGCACCGTAAAGGTCAGGGTCTGTCCCACAGACATCGTGCCGCTCACGCTCACATCTGCCTTCGCATAGGGCGCGGCCTTTGCGCTCGTCGGGGTTGGGCCCACAAGGTCAAGCTGTTCGTGCGCTTCGCTCGCATGCGTCTCGTAAATCGACGTGCTCGATGCGCGGATTTGTGGCGCGGCGCTGTCATTGGGCTGGCTTTCCGCCAGCTCTTCCTTATCCACGCGGGTCGTACCGCTTTCATCCTTGAAGTTCGCTGCGCCGTCGCGGACGCGCAGGGTTGTCGTGCTGCCCGACACGCGCACATCTACGTCCGTGCCCAGCAGGTTGATCGTGCCGTTGGGCACCGTAATCGTCGTGATCCCGCCTGTGCCGCTCGTGTACTGCATAAGGCCGGATATCAAGACCACCTTGTCCTTCTCAAGCCGGACCGAGGTGCTTTGCCCCATATCAAGCCGCGCCCCGCTGCCGAACAGAACCGTTGCGGCATTGCCAGCTGCGCTGCTGGTCGTTATCGTCGTGCCAAAGGCCAAGCTTTGCCCCACGCTCACATTCGCGCCTTGCGCATAGGTCACCCGCGCCGTCACGCTCAGGTTCTGGCGCGTCTGCACCCGTATCTCGTTCGTGCGCCGCACTTTCTCAAACCGCCGCGACACCACCGAACTCAGGTCATAATGGGGTCGACTCCACAAATCATCCCAGCCTTGCCCAAACGCATAGTTCAGCCGCAGCGTGATCTCGCCCGCCGCGCGGTCCATCTCGTTATCCTTGCTGATCGCGCTACGCACCGAGAAGGCGTTGATCGGCGCGTATTCTGCCGCCAGCTCATAGCCCCAGATGTCGTCCCCGTCGGGGTTCACTACCGCCGTCGCTTCCTGGGCCCAGTGATAGCCCTTCACGAACAGCTCAAGCTCAGGGGCCTGTCTCAACCGACCCGAGAACTCAAGGTCTTCGCCACCCAGAGCCTTTTCTTCATACACGTCAACCCGTCCGCGCCAATCGGACAGGCCGAAGTACTTGTTGAACGCCACGCCATACAGGCTGTTCTTGTAATCCAGACCCAGCGACATGCGGTTATGGTGATACGGCCACTGGTGGTCAAAGAAGCTGTTCACCCCGAACATATGCTGTTCATCCGGCGTGATCCAGCGGTACGCCAGACCTGTGTTCACCGTATCGCGGCGCGAGCTTGTATCCGCCCACGCGTCGGTCACGTCCTTGTTGGAATAGGAACCCTGTATAAAGATATTGTGATGCAGGTCGTTGTTGTTCCAAAGCGGCTGCACCATCAAGGCCAAGTACTCGTCGATCCCGCTGCCCGACAGGGTATAGTCCATCTCCATGTGGCTCAACGCATAGACCGAGCTGGCCGCCGCCGCGCCCTTGGCGCCCTCAAGCCCCGTGCGCAGCGCCATCTGGTTCAGGCTGCTGCTGGCATCAACGCCGTCCGACAGGCCGATCTGTGACGTGGCATAACCGCTGGCCAGATTGCTGGTGCCCCTTGCCAGCTCGCTGGTCGCGCCATTGATCGCGCCCGCCGCCATCTTGTTATCCGTCTGCCCCAACGCGCCGCGCAGCTTGTCCTGCATCCAGCCCTGTGCCGCGCCCGATCCGTCCGGCAGCAAAGCCTGCCCGCTCTGCGCCAACGTCGCCGCCACATCCGCCGTGCTGGACGCACTCAGAGTCTGCCCCACCGCCACAGCCTGCGACGCCGCCCGTTTTTCCCACGCGCTCGCCTCGCGACCACTCGCCCCCGTCGCGCTGTTGCCATAGATGGACGAAGGAAGAAGCGCTTCCGTTTGCGCAAGGGATTTAAGGTCTTCGATAAACGCCTGTGCCTGCTCCAGATTCATGCTTTTGGGATCAGCCTTGCCCAGCTTGTCCAAAATCAACTGATAAGCCGATTTCTGCCCGCTCCATGTCCCCGCAGCGACCGTAAGAGGAAGAGACATTGCCGCAATAACCAAAACGGCAACAAAGACAAAGGGCTTCAAACGGAATACAGGCACAAGATGATCCTTCTTCTGTACAGGAGTGTGCTTCAGGCAAGCAAATGCATGGGTATGAATACCCGCATGATTCGTCAATAAAACTAAAGACGTAGGGGATTCGCGTCAACCGCTTTATGGGTTTAGGCCGCAAGAAGCGCAGGTTTTACAACGCGTGTGGCTTTTAGGGGGGGGGGATTGGGCGGAGAAAACAACGGGGTTGTTTTGAGACCGAACCTTTACGTTTAGGCGATCAGATTGACGAGTTTGACGCAAAAAGCAACATCAGGACGGCCTATGTTGCTTTTGTCCTCTTATTTTCCAAGAGCCCTTGCAGTGGGGACGATGGTTTTGCTTATAAGCTTTGTGCCGACCGTGGGCCACGGCTCGCTTTGCTTTCCCGAACAAAGTAACGACCTTCAATGGCTCGTGGCCTTCCGCGCTTGGATCCTTTGGACGCATGCCTTGCCTTTGTTCGTTATTGTTCGTGGGGGCTGAATAATTGTCATTCTTTGGATCAGGCTCTTTGTTTTGATATCCTTGTGTTTGTTGTTTTTCAGATGTGGCTTTATCGTCATCTGTTTGGTTGTTGTTTAACAAATCTGAAAGCATGGGTTTAAGACTGATCAATCCAATAACAAGCCCAATTATCCCTATGGCAGTCCCAACACGGAAATCCCGTTTGCCTTTCTGCCCAGCTTTCACAAGCTCGGTTTTTAGCTTTGCAATTTCAGTGGAGGCTTGTTTTAACTGCTCTGTTGTAGAGTCCAGTTTGTCATGGGCTTTGCTGAGCTGCATACCAAGACGATCAGCTCTGATTTCTGCCGTTTCGAGCTTTCCGTGCGTCGTCTGCGACTGGCTCGATAATTTCGAGTCCATTTCTTTTACAAGACGAATGATTTCCTCGGTGCTTTGTTTAAGTTCTTTCTTTGAACTCTGCTCAAATTCTTGCCTAATCCTCTTTTCTATCTCTGGGCGAAGACTTGGCTCTATTTCTGTGCGCACCTCTTCGGCAATTTGGAGGCGAACTTGTTCAATCGTTTTCTTGCGCAACTCACTATCTTGTTTAAAAGTGTCTTCTCGTATTTCCTCAATGAAGCTTAAAATCGCGGTGTTACTATGAAGGCTCTTACGAGCTTTTGCGAATGTTTCCGAATTCTGTGCTGCCTTCTTCAGAAATACAATCAGCGCTTGCAAAGCAACAGGGTCGTTTTCGCGTTCACCTTCTGTAAACGCAGAAATAGACTTGCGTAAAAAATCTTCGGTTAAACGAACAGCCATCAAATGCCCCAACAGAATATTTGATAAGCTTACGTTGCCATGATTAGCGGCGGGTTAATTTAGGGGGAGAAAAATAGAGGATTAGCAAAGAAATATTGGTAAATGTGCGTTTACCTTATTTTATCAAAACCCCAAGGCCTTGCTTGGGGTGCGTACCAGCCTTTTAACTGAACTGACGAAGTCCCTTTGGGGTTCGACATCCGCAGGAAAAATCTTTGAAACAACCTTTTCGGCAACTTCTCCGGAAATGCGGGATATTGCTTCTTCGCTGAGCAGCTTGCCTTCGTGCAACTGTGCAATAAGCCGGTCAGAAGTTTCTTCTATTTTTCGTTCTCCGCGAGCAACAAGAACGTCTTTCAATTCGTCAAGGGGAGAGCCGTTGAACTGCGCTGTCGCGCTTTGCTGGTATAAGCATAACCCCTCCCCAGCGGATTTTACCCCTGTTTCATCTTGTGGTTTGGTGATGTTCGTATCGTCTGAAAACATTCGGATACTCCAAATCGTAGCCTCAGAGGCTGACAACCCCTTTGTTGCATTTTATCCGAGAAACCACATCTGTTCCAGCCTTACTTAATAAAACATTACTTTCTGTTTGGGTGCGAAGACTCTAGCGATAGGAGGTGGCCGGCAACTGACTGATATAGCTTGTTAATATAGTTCCAACTACACAGCTGTGGTTAAGGTTTAACAAGACTAATTTTCTACTTCCACCCACCGCCCGTCATGGTTTTCCAGACGGGCTTTTTTTATGGAGGAGCCGATGATCGTCCCCGTCGATTATAAAAAGTTCCAAGCCAAGTTGAATGCCTATTGCCCTGACAAGCCCTTCACAGAATCCGAGGCCATTGAGGCGTTTCACAACCTTGTCGGCTTTGTCACGACCTTGATGCAGATCGAGGAGCAAAATAAATTTTCAGGGCCTCATCGCACTGATAAATAACGCCGTTTGTTGGTTTTTTCGAACTATATCCCGTAGGGGGCTATTGACGCTTTTTGCTTATCGTCCATGATCGAGGGGTCCTTTCTTCAGCTTATGAGGTGCCGCCCATGAAACCAGCCGTTATTCTCGCCCGTGTCTCCACGCCAGAACAGGAAGCAGGGCATTCGCTTGAGGCCCAGCTTGCCAATCTTCAGGACTATGCCACGCGCCGCGACCTGAAGGTGGTCGAGGTGTTCCGTATTATCGAAAGCTCGACCAAGGGCTATCGCCCCGAGTTCGAGCGCATGATCGACTTTATCCGCAAACAAAAGCAGCGCACGGCCTTGATTGTCGATTGCGTGGACAGGTTGCAGCGCAGCTTTACGCACACGCCCGTTTTAAACGCGCTGATGGAGAAGAACATCCTCGAAATTCATTTTGTCCGCGAGGGCAACGTGATCGACAAAGATGCCAACAGTATGCAAAAGATGATGTGGAACATGGGCACGGTGATGGCCCAGTCTTACACGGACCAGCTCACAGACAATGTGCGGCGCAGCATCAAGCACAAGCTGGCCAAGGGAGAATGGATCGCCCGTGCGCCTCTGGGCTATCTGAATGTCACTGATCCCGTGACGGGCAAGCACACGGTTGTGCTTGATCCGCAACGCGCCGTTTTTGTGCAGCAACTCTTCTTGCAATATGCGGCGGGCGTGTCGTCTATGTCCGAGCTTCGGGACAAGACGCAGGAATGGGGCTTGCTGTCCCGCGAGAACAAGCCTCTGGGTCTGCAAACGGTGGCGGGTATTTTGAGCAATCCGTTCTATAGTGGCCTGATGCGGATCAAGGGGCATTTGTATCCGCACACCTATCCGCAGCTGGTCGAGCATAGCGTGTTCAGGGCGTGTGAACTGCGCAAGCGCAATCCACAGCAAGCCATCAAAAAGACCCGCTATCCGTTTATCCTGCGCGGGCTTATCACCTGCGCCGTGTCAGGCCGAAAGGTGACCTGCTCCTTGCAAAAGGGGAAGTATGTCTATCTGATCGCCCGTGACCCTGCCGACAAGGAAAAGGTGCTGTGGGTCAAGGAGGACACCGTGCTGGCCCAGATCAAGGACGTGCTGAAAAGCCTCTCCCTGCCGCAAGACTTGCTGGCCGAGGTCACAGACTACATCCGCCGCAGCCACGAGGCCGAAAAGGAGACAAGCCATTTGCGGGTGAAGGAGTTGCAGCAGGAACGCAGCAACATCACGATCAAACTGAACCGACTGACAGACCTCCTAATCGAAGGCCACATTGAGGACTCGATTTATAAGGCCAAACAAAAGGAACTGACCTTCCGCCGCACAGAACTCAACTGCATGTTATCCGACACCGACAAAGGGGATGACAACTTTAAAGACGCGCTCCTGAACACGCTCACCGTAGCCGGAAACAGCGCAGAAACCTTCGACAGTTCGAAAACGGACTTTAAACGGAGCTTGATCGGATTCGTGTTTTCGAACCTGAAACTAGAGGGGCCAACCCTCAGATATAACTTAAGAAAACCCTTCGATATGTTCGTGAGCCTATCACAAAATCCAGAATGGCGTCTCCTACGGGATTCGAACCCGTGTTACCGCCGTGAAAGGGCGGTGTCCTAGGCCTCTAGACGAAGGAGACGTATGAGGTGCTGCCCAAGAAGGCAGCGAGGAGGCACAGTTAGACGAGTATGGGGGAGAAATCAACTAAAAACGACCGGATGCTTTCAACAAAAGCTATCCTTGGTTAATGAGAATCCTTTCCAAAGCAGGGGCCGCCATTGGAAGGATGGGGCCCCTTCTCCCCTTTATTTCTTGTTCTGATTAACGCACGCTGCGCCTTAAGAAATAGACCCAATCGACACGATTGGCCACACCGGCGGGGACCACACAACTCGTCGCGGCAAAGTTAACCGGCACGGGCGGGATATGCACGGTGCCGTTAACGACGACGGCATCCAGCCTGTCTTGTGTAGTGTTGGCGGATAAGGCGGCCACAAGCTCCAGACAATTGGCATAGGAAAGACCGGAAAGGCGGATTGTGAAAAAGTTCTCGGGATCGGCAACTCCGTTCCGGTCATAGCCCCCGACCTGAATGCCGCCATTTGCCAGAAGTGAGCCATCGGCTGCGGACGCTCCCCATGGGGTATCGGCAAGCCATGGCGCGGCGGCAGCTCTGTTGCGGATTTGCTCAGGCAAAAGGACATTCCGGCGCAAGAGATAATCCGTCACCTCGGGATAAGTCAAATTGCCAACATCATCCTCGATCCTGTCTTTAGCAGCATAATAGTTACGGACATTATTGATCATGAACATCATCTGTTCTTGCAACTGGTGTCGCTTAACTCTTTCCTGAACCATAGCCACGGCACCCCAAAGCGTCCCGAGAACAAGGCCCATGATGCCCAGAACGAGGGCTAGCTCCAAGAGCGAAAAGCCGCGCGACGACGAGGTCCGGCACCTAATTCCTGAGCGCAAAGACAAGGCCTACTCCATTCACTTTACCAGCGGCGTTGCACCACGCTCTGGCCACGGTTGCCGTCATCGGGAACCCTGCCCCCGGCGCGGCGATATTCAAGGGATTGATCGCATGGTTCACACCGTTCACAATCACAGCTGTAACGCCGACCTCGGGTGTCAGAAAGGGAAACTCAAGGAGCATTTTCATGCAATCCGAACGTCCCAATCCGGCCAACAAAATCTCGAAGCTGTTGCCATTGTTCAAGCTGTAAACACTGAAAGAGCCATCAACGCCCGAAACGGCTCTGGCAGACAAGGCATGGTGAATGCGAGATCCGGCAACGTTGTGCGCCGTACGCATACTGACCGGTATCAAGCGGCGCGTATCGGCATCAAGAAAAGCCGTAATCGAAGCACCATTGGCAAAAGGGGTTTGCGTCGCTGGCACTTGATAAATACCGCCCATCGGCTCGAAATAATTGCGAACATTCTGCGTGACCGTCATAAGCTGTTCGTTCATGGAGCGATATTGATAAGCACTCCATACCGAGGCAACCACGCTCCAGATCGCGCCAAAAACGAGTCCGGCAACGGCAAGGACAATGGCCATTTCAAGAAGCGTGAACCCACCCCTGCCGCGAGGAACAGCTGGTGTCTTTTGACAACGGAGCGATTGCCTTATCATCTACATTCCGCCCATGGTGTTGGACTTTGTGACCTCTGTGACCACCGAGAAAATCGAATTCATTGACCACGCGATTGTGCCGCCAACGATGGCCAGCCCGATGTTACGGGTCAGCGCGGCTTGCGTCTTCAATATCTCGATCTGGTCGGTCATCCACTCATCGGTGACTTGCTCGATAACGCTGCCGACATCTGCGCGTTCGGAAAGGATCTCAAGGTCGATTGCAACCGAAGGATCTGGGAAATTATACCGACCTATGCGTAACGCCTCACCGAGATTGCGGCCGCGCAGCACCTCCTGCCGCGCCGAGTGGATACGCTCACGCAACCACGGCTTTGCCTGATCCTCCAGAATTTCCAGGGCCCGTTTCAAGGGAACCTGCGAGCCGAGGAGAGCGGAAAGACCCAAAAGGAAGCCGCTTCCCTGAAGGACACGGAACCACGCCCAAGGGGGAAACATATCGAGTTTGGCCCGCAGCGGTCCCGTCCATATGGGCAGTGTCACCGAGATCACAAAAACGATGACTGCGATCCAGACAACAACCCACACCCCCCAGTTCGAAATGAAATCCGAAACCTGTGCCACGCCGCCCATTGCATCAATCACGTTTTTAGGTGCTGTTTTGCGCATATTTTGAATAAGGCTGACGCCGAAGATGTACAAAACAAACGAGATCAGGACGAGCATGAAGCCCGGATACACAACGGCATAGGAAACAGCCGCCCTCATTTGTTTCGATTTCTCGCCCATCATCTGGATCGAGGAAAAGGCTTTGGCCATCGTGCCTGATTCTTCACCGGCACGGATCATGTAGAGTTCGGAATCGGGAATCCACCCTTCCATGGCTTCGGACAGTCCTTGTCCGGCCCGATCCTTCAGAAACCACTCACGCAAAGCCTGAGCCGCCGGACGATTGGGATACTTTCCCATTTCCGAGGCGTTGAGATAAAGGCGGTCAAGCGCACGCGACAGAGCCTCATTCATGCGCAGCATGCCTTCAAGTTTGCGATAGAGACGGAAACGTTCCTTGCGGTTTCGTTTGAACTGCATCTGCGCAAAACGGCGGTTCAAGCCATCCACATTGATCGAAATTTCTCTAAGGCTCATGCGATCACTCCAAGTCTTTGCTCGACCTCGATAATATCCTTCTCTCGCGCCAAGGCCCCGACCTCGAACTCGGCATCGTCAGGGGACACTTCACCACGACGTATCTTTTCAAGCGCATGCCAAAGCATCGTCACGCCATTCATCCCTCGCGGATCCAGCCAGTAATCGCGAGCATCCTCCATTCGATTTTCCTGAAGCAGCTCCATGATCTTCTGATCGGTTTCGATTACTTCCGCGCAAATGGTGCGTCCTGCGCGGCCTCGGAAGCATTTGGGACAACCCTCGGGGTTCGCGACATAGACATTGCGCAAATCAGGCTCGGAAAGACGCTCATAAACCGAGCCTGTTCCAACCATCCGCGAAGCATCCATCAAGGCCAAACCAACGCGCACACGGCGTGTCAAGTCGCTAAAATCAGGACCGAGTTCTCCGGATGCCTTGGCCAAAGGAATGCGGCAATGAGGGCACATGCCGCGAAGCAGACGCTGACAGAACATGCCGCGAAGCAAATGGTAATCATAGACGAGATAGGGTTCCATACCAATATCGCGCAACCGCTGTGGAACTGCCAAAGCCGAATAGACGTGCGTTGTGGTGTAGACCTGACGCCCCGTCAAAGCCAATCGAAACGCGAATTTCGCCGTTTGAATATCACGCACCTCGCCAAGCATGACGATGTCAGGATCAAGACGCAGGGCACAACGCATGATTTCAACGAATGAGCGTTCGCGCTGTTCATCTTTGACCGAAGCCGACACACCGACTTGACGCGCGCCGATAATGCCGCCTTCAGGCGGATCTTCAACAAGAAGACAGTTCAGCTGCATATTGGTTTCCGACATGCGACGATTAAGCGTCACACGTAGCGTTGTCGTTTTACCCTGATTGACTGGTCCTGCGAACACGCGCATGCCGCCTGGCGCATGGCGAAGACTCTGCACAACCTTCAGCTGTTCTTGTGAAAAGCCGAGCGAGTCGACATCGGCCATGATAAAATTTTCGCCGAACAGATGTGCGGAGTCATATTGCAAGCGCATATCAAGATAGCGGCCACCATCCGACAACGGCACCCACTGACAGCGCACAGAAATCACGCCGCGAGGCAACAACAAGGCATCCGGTCCCGATGCAGTTGAGGTCAACATCGCCGCCTGAGGCTCTTGCCAATTCGCCGTCGCCCCCGATTGCCCAACCGAATGCGAATAGATTGAGGAGAGCATCAGCTCACCTTCTTTTTGCGTCCAGGTTTCCCACAAACGCAAGGCACCATCGATACGGAATTCGATGCGTGTACGTCCTTCACTCGCCTCGACATGAATATCGTTGGCACCGGCATCAACGGCTTTTTGAAGCGTATCCACAATGCGACGACGAACAGCGTTGTCATCCAACCGCATGGCACTTCCCACACGATTTGCATAGAGATAAGCCGATTGGATGATATTCGGCGTTACATAACGG
This sequence comes from Alphaproteobacteria bacterium, assembly GCA_028683655.1. Taxonomy (GTDB): domain Bacteria; phylum Pseudomonadota; class Alphaproteobacteria; order UBA9219; family UBA9219; genus UBA8914. Next base: position 5,968 of record JAQUHK010000001.1, on the reverse strand, counting down.
GGTTCGTGCAACTGATAGCCGTGACGGCGCGCCATTTGAGCGACAGAAGTCACAAGCGGCGAGAGTCTGTGCGACGCACTGACCAACCACATGCCATTATCGAAAAGAGCACACAGGTTACGCGACTCGTCTGGTATCTTCAGGCGGCCGCCTTCAGCCGTAAGAACATCGCCACAAAACTTCAGGCCACCGCCGAGTGCCAGACTACGTTCATCTTCAACTTTGACGTCGCCCCCCGGATCGGCTTGGCTTTCTGCCAATTCTTTGGGGGGCGGCAGTTCCGAGGACGAGTCACTTTCTGTTTCTGATTCTTGCTGTTCGGCAGTTTTTTTATCGCGTTTCGGCTCTTCAGGATGGGGCTGATCGTGCTTTTCGGGGTTCAGGCTTGTATCACTCACAGCAACCGAACGCGTCATCCCCATGCCCGACAGATCACGACGACGCACAGGCATAGCCTTGGGTTTAACCGTCGAAGGCGGTAAGGGCTTTTCGGCTCTGGCGGATTCATGGCTGCCCAAAGCCGAAGAAACTTTTCTAGCGATATCCTCAATGAGATCGAGCACGATTTTGACCACTCTAACGAAAAGCGCAACACAGGCCATGGCAGACGACAGCCTGCACCCTACTCCGGCCCATACTCAAGATAGAGCGAAAAGCGTTTAAATATCTCTAAGATCACAGGAAAGAACTAACTCGTGCCCGAAGGAAAGCCTCACCAGCAAGCGGGCTTAAACGCCTCCAGGCCGCCCCTTCACAAGCATGCTAATGTCTTTGATTTCAAGCGATTTGGTTGTTTTGTGGTCAGGCAATGTATAGGTAAGGCCTTTTGAGGTAATGGCCGTCACAACTGAACCATCGGGAAGCTTATCGCCGACACGCACCCGTTTAATACTGCCGCTTGCTTCTTTAATCTGGGCTGTATAATTCGCATTGGCACCGGATATACGGACAATTTCGGGCTCCATCCCGCCTCCCATAGGCATGGGAACAACAGAAGGCAGCGACGCTGCCGGAAGGCCAAGCGAGGCAGGACCGGCTTGAACCGGCTGAAGCGTAATCTGAGGGGAAACAGCAGAATTACTTGAGGGCAAAATAACAGGGGGGGCCTGAAAGCCCTTATTGCCTTTCAAGGCACTTTCGGGGATAGCCCCCTCAAGGAGGCCAACTTTCTCCTCACGCTCCTTGCGAATATCAGCCAGATCGCTCAGCCGCTTTTCGATATCGATCAGGACATCCAGCTTGGCAATGGCCTCGCGCGCAGAATTCAGGTCGTCAAGGGTAACGCCTTCGGTCGCGCTATTAAGACGCTTGACGACGTTTTTGACGGAGTCTGGCATCTTAGCCGTGACTGGCGGGAAATCACTTCCCTGATCATCGTCTTCTTCGTCAACGGCTTCAGCCTTCATCTTCGTTACAGACGATGCCGTTTTGATATTCTTGTCGGTCGCCTTGTTGGCCACAGGCTCCTTTTTAACATCAGGCACCGTCGCCGGAGCCTTGATTGTATCCAGAACTTCCTTGGCCTTCTGCTCACCGAACGCCGGCTTCGAATCAGCCGCCGTTACAGGTCCGGGAGGAACGGCCTGAGCGGCCGCAGCACTGCCTTGAATGACAACAGGAGAGATTTCCGCAGCCTGGGCCAAAGCCGGCGCCGCATTCCCGACAATCCAGCCCGCCCCAAGAACCGACAAAAGAGCCGTCATGGATATTTTAGCGGCGGTTTTCATAAATCACTCCCTCAACTTTCCATGTATTGCGAGCATCCGCTCCGTTTCCTCTCAACGAAACCGTCTTAATCGTGATTCCGGGAACTCCGTCGAGAAAGACGGGAAGAGTCCATGGCAATACTGGAACAGTAAATGTAAAGGAACGCTTAACCCAAGGCGCAGGAGGCGGATTCCACTTCCCCCTATAGCCTTGAGGCGGTTTGGGCAAAGGATCGTCCGCGATGTGCCTCAATTCGCCGGGCCAATTCTGGTTCAGATAACGGGCCGTAATAACGCTGGGATCAACCAGAGCTTCTCCTCCGCGCGGCTTGAGATCCTTGAGCGGGACGGAAGACACCGCCCCCTTGCCCATGTCATTGATCGCAAAATCGGAAGGAGCCTCGGCAAACCCGCCATTCCGCAACCACTTGATACTCAGTCCACCTTCCGTACAGTCAACGCCCGATATCTTCCACCCGGCAACACTCGTTTTAACTTCGGTAAAGGCAGCTTGGCACGCCGTAATCATCTCGATGGGTCGCGGATGTTTTTCCCACTCGCGCACATAGTCCGGGTATTTAGGCTCCTGATTGACAGGCATCATGCGTTTGATTTTGTCTTGAAGGGCCTTGGCCTCTATGGCCTTGCGTTGTAGCTCCTGCTGCCGGGCCTCCTGATACTGAAGGTACCAACCAACGCCGATGATGCAAAAAAGAACAAAAGCGCCTATGCCCACCACCGTTTTGGCCTGCTTGGACATCACAACGCCATGCAGTTTGACATCCGTCCGCTCGTTTAAAAGAAGCGTGACAGGCATCGTGTCGGCACCGGGGACACCCCAGGCCTCAGGCGCGTAGACTTTCTGGAAACCGCCGACAGCCATTTCCTGATACACATGATCGCGTGCTTCCGTCTCGTCGGCAAAGAACAGATCACCATCGGGAACCAAAAGATCGTCGCGAACCACAACGACGGCGGTGCCCTCACGGAAACGGAAGGCACCAATCCATGAACCAGGCTGCTGATTGGCTAAACAACCGGCAAGAGAGGGCATCCCGCTATGAAACCCGAGAGCCGTCGGGGCCAACCCGAACTGAGGAACCCGTCCCTGCTTGTTGCCAGACCGCGCAGCATAGAACTCAGCCTGCGCACCGGGTTGACGGGCCGCCTCCTTTGCCGCTTGGGAAATGCGTCCGCTGGGGCTGTTTTCCCAATAAAGGCCACTGGCATACTGCCTGTGTCCGACCGTAACAACGCCGGCTGCCATCAATCATGCTCCGCTTTAGGAACCTCAAGAACTTGCGGCGTAATCGCAATAAACATCATCGAACGAGACTTCGCGTTCACACTGCCGCCGCCAAGTAAGTAATTGTAAGCGTTACCGACCCCGGATGATGTCTGAGATATCTGTTCGTCGTCATAGCCGCCAATGATGAGCGTCGCACCGCTCTTGAGCATAGCCTGCTGGACAAACGTACGCGTCGACATTTCCGGCAACTGCACCGTACCCGACCCGGTGTCAAAGGAAGGCATATCGATAATGTCATTCAGGCTAAGCGAGTATTGCATCATGATCCGGCCATCTTCCAAAAGGCGCGGCGTCAGCTGTAACGAGAAGCCTTCCTGAATCGTGTCCGTTTCCACCGAGCTGCTGGAATAATCGCTTCCGGAAGAGGTGTTGGAAATCGACTTCACATATGCCCGCTGGCGACCGATGCGTCGCGAAACGCCCCGATTGTTCAATGTCGTCAAAGGAAACTGGGAAACACGGGTTGTATCTCCGACGGAGGACAAGGCAGAAAAGATCGTTGTAATTTGCCCCGTCGAGTTCGGGTTCAAAATAGCAACAGAGAGGCTGCCCATCCCCGACACGCTGCTGGCGGGCCCATTCAGGCCGGTGATATTCCCACCAAAACTCGTCAGCTTCTTCAACGCCGTATTAAACGTCATGTTAAAATCGGAATCATCGGCGAGATTTACCGAATAAATCTCGACATTGATCGCGATCTGTCTCGCAAGCCGCTGGTTTTCTTCCTCAATGTATTTTGCGACAATGCCCATCACATCGGGCGTCGTGGTCACCGTAGCGGTCCCCGACGAAGGCGACAGCACAACCGTCCCGACCCCACCAAGCATAGAGCTCAACGTCTGTTGCAGCTCATCCCACAACTTGAATTCGATATTCATTTCAGCTGACTGGGACAACGAACTGACGCTGCTGCTTGATGAACCGGAAGAAGAACCGCCACCGCTGCTAGAACTGTCATCCTTGATCCCGTCCTTGATCGTTTGGGTTCCGGGCAAGGATTCAATTACGAAAACGCGCGTTTCGTATTTGGAAAACTTGATTGAAGAACCGTCATAGCGCCAATCGACACCGAACTTGCTTGCAACAAGATCCAGAAGACCGGATAACGTCCCTTCATAGGCCACGCCCATGCCCTCGGGATCAACCGTCTCGTTGCGCCGCTTGCTGGTCGAGCCAGAAGCTCCGTCCGTCAATCGAGTAGGAATGCCTGTTTGCTCGCCAATCGCCAAAGCAATATCGCCAAGCGTCATATCTTCGCTGGAAATTAGCGTTACGCCACGGTTCGTTTCAAAGCGTGACGGCAAAGGCAGGCCACGACGAAGTCGTGTTGAAGCATTGCCGGACCATATCTTGTCGGACACGGTCAGAGGGTCAAACGTCTTTTTGGGTGCTGGCGTGATAGCCTGCTGCCCCATTCGAATCGTCTCGTCGGCATGGCGGTCGATCAAATTACGATTTTTCTCGTTATTGCAGCCAACTAAAGCAACAACCACCAGAAGAAGAGCGATACGGCGGAAGATCATCGGGTCTCCTCGTTACTCGTTATAATTGTTTCCACGCACTTGAACGACCAGCACAGTTTGACCCGCCGTTTGACTGTTATAGAGGAATCCAACCGGTTGAGGCTTAGCCTCCTGAAAACCCGACAACAAATTCCGCACGGCTTCCTCGAACGACCCGGCAAACGAGACAGAGGCTTGCAACGGATAATCATACTCGGCCTGCCAGTTCATCTCGACATTTGACCGCTGGCACCAATCCTCAAGGACTCGTTGCAATGTGTCACCCTTGTTACCGGCCCATGTGTTGAAGGTTTTGTTCTCTTCAGCCACGGAAGGCGTCACGACCGAAGCGACTGGCACTGAGGGCACACCGGCAGCAGGCGGCACCAAGGCCATCGGTTTGCCGGGATCAGGCACCGAAACCGGAGTCGAGGCTGCGCCCGAAGCCAGTGGTGCCACAGGGAAGGAATGAGTCGGTGAAGCCGGCATACCTGCTGCCGCCTTAACCTGTGCCTCGGTGGCATGAATGACGTGGACAAGCGAACCCTGTTCTTCAAAAACAAGCCCCGCCGGAATCAGCATGGACTTCAACACGTCGCGCCACGGAGCCCCGCCCTTCCAAGAAACAAGCGAGCCCAAACTAACATCCTTGGCAACGGAAAAACCGATTTCCTGCGGCAAAACCTGACGCAAAGCGACAGACAGGGGGATATTGTCGGCGAAGCCCAGAACCGGCTTTTCGGCCGACGGAGCGGGTTTCTTCCCCTCAAGCCCCTTGACGGGAGGCAGCGGCGTGCGGGCCTCGATAACCTGAGAGGCCAGTGGCGCAGAAGGAAGCTCTGGCGCAATCTGGATCGTCTCGGTCGGAACCGCAGGCGCAGAAGGCGCAATCCATTGGAACCCCGCATAAGCAGGGCTTGCTGCGCACACCAAACCGCACGCAAGCAGCGAGAGGTAAATAGAACGGGAAACTGGAATTTTGTGATTGTTATGCATGTTTATGCCCTTTGTCGAGCCTAGGCGAATCGCCCTGAAGTGTAGGTGAGGCCATTGGCAAGAGCAACCGGCGACGATTCGCTCAACCCAATCCCATCGTGACTGTGTAATTTAAGCAACACAGGCTGATTCGTCTACCCACTATGAATCAGTTGAAAAAACCAAAACCCCTTGGCCTCGTCGAAACGATTTTTCGCCAAACGGTCCAAAGTTTACAGTGAGCCGTAATCGACCATACGCCGGATGGCCGTGCGCTTGTTCGCCGGACGCCAGCGCCCCACAAACCAGCACCGTATTGCGCGCAACGCTGAGGAAAACATCAACCCTTTGCGCTCGAAAATCCAGAAAACGACCAGAAGGACCAACGCGAGAATAAAAACCCACAAACGCGCGTGCATCAAAAAGAACAAGACACCGATAAAAGCCCGGGCATCCAGAAAGAAGAACCGGACCGG